>DATHUV010000113.1:0-9050 GCA_035461905.1 Acidimicrobiia bacterium
TTCGTCGATGGTCATGGTGTCGCCTCCAGATGAGAACGAAGCGCAGAGCGCGCCCTGTTCAGGTGTTGGCTGACCGAGCCCTGCGATATCCCCATCGCCTCGGCCACTTCAAGAGTGCTGAGACCCTCCACGTAGAACAGCACAGCGGCGAGGCGCTGCTTGTCCGGCAGCCGTCGCAGCTCCGCAATCAGATCGGTTTCTGCCTCGCTGAGCTGTGGAGCCGTCGCGATCTCGGATGCCATACGCTCCATTGCCGCCGCTCCACGGACACGAGAACGGTGAGCACTCCGGAGCTTGTTGATCGCAACTCGCCTTACCCACGCTCCCGGGTTGTCATAACGGGAGATGCGATTCCAGCGCACACAGGCCTCCGCAAACGCCTCCTGAGTGGCGTCCTCAGCAGCAGCCAAATCCCCGCCTGCCAGCGCGAGCGTCTGGACGATCGATCGATACGACTGTCGGAAGAGCGTCTCAGGGTCTGAAGGCCTCAGGGGTGCGCCTTCCCCAGACCAGCCGTCGAAGCGACCCTCGCCCCCAGCGTCGTCCCCCACGGACAAGACAGAGCGATCGCTGCGTTTCCCCCAGACTGGAATTGGTGACTTCATCAGTCGATCCGATCGCTATGTGATGGATACACCCCGCAGAGGCAGAATTCTATGACACCGATCAAGAAACTCGAAGATCAGTGATTCCGGGCGGATCACGAGCACCTCAGGCAGGTGGCACGACGCGTGCTGTTTGGGCCGACCTCGCGCCGTTCTCAAGATCAAACGTCTGGACCATGACGACCGTCGCGCCGCGTTCGATGGAAGGCAGGTTCCCTCAGCCGTCCGGAGGAGGTAGCGTTGCGGGGGTGAACGCTGGGGAGGCAGCATGCCCTGTCCCGTCTGTGGACACGAGAACCAACCGGAGGCGAAGTTCTGCGCCCAGTGCGGGACAGAGCTGACCGTCACCTGCTCGGTATGCGCAGCGCCGTCACCCGCCGGCGCCAACTTCTGCAGCAACTGCGGTGCCAACCTTGCCGCACCCGGAGTTGCCGCTCCGCTCGTCCACGAGGATGACGCGCTGGAGCGCCTCATCCCACCAGAGATGCTCAACAAGCTTCGATCAGCCAGGGCCGGGAGGGCGATGGCCGGCGAGCGACGCACCGTGACGATGCTCTTCGCCGACATCAAGGGATCGACATCGGCTGCCGAGCAGCTCGACCCGGAGGAATGGGCCGAGGTGATGAGCGTCATGTTCCCGCGCCTCATCGAACCGATCTATCGATACGAGGGCACTCTCGCCCAGCTCCTCGGCGATGCGGTGCTGGCGTTCTTCGGTGCCCCGATCGCCCACGACGACGATCCGATCAGGGCCGTGCGCGCGGGCCTCGACATCGTCGACGGCATGGCCGAATGCCGCGGCACCATCCTGGAACGCTACGGCGTACCGATCGAGGTCAGGGTCGGGATCAACACCGGTCTCGTCGTGGTCGGCGAGGTGGGATCGGACCTCCGCGTCGAATACACGGCCCTCGGGGACGCCATCAACGTCGCGGCGAGGATGGAGCAGACCGCCGAGCCGGGAACGGTCCAGGTCAGCGAACGGACACTCACCCTCACGCACGGCGCCTTCGAGGCGGTGGACCTCGGCCCCGTCGACGTGAAGGGGAAGTCCGAGCCGATCCGCACGTTCCGGCCAACCGCCTTCCTCGGGACCGCCGGCGAGGTGTTCGCGCACGGGTTCGTCGGGCGCGACGAGGAGGTCGGGAAGGTCCTCGAGCTGGTCGATCACCTCGCAGCGGGCTCCGGATGGGTGGCTTCGGTCATCGGAGAGGCGGGACTCGGCAAGTCGGCACTCCTGCGCGAATGCGAACGTCGGGCGGACTCGGCGATGGCGATCGCACGGCACCCCGGGGACGATGGTGTAATCGCTGCCATGACCGGCGCCAGCCAGTCATACGACGCGTCGAGGCCGATGTCGGGGTTCCGGGACGTGCTCGACCGCTGGTTCGCCCTCGACGGCATCGACGACTACGCACGGATCCAGGCGGCGACCTCGGATGTCGAGTTCCCCGATGTGACACCGTTGATCGCCCACGCGGCAGGAGCTGCGCTTCCGCCCGAGGACCGGGCGTTCATCAACGCCCTCGCTCCCCCGGTGCTGCTCCAGCGGGTGCGCGCCGCTACCTCGGCATACGTGTCAGCCGAGGCGCAGCGTCGACCCTTGATCATCGTGTTCGAGGACCTCCACTGGTCCGATGACCTCACGATCGACCTCATCTCCGACCTGCTGGCGACGACCGACACCGCACCCGTCGGGATCCTGTTCTCGATGCGACCCTACCGGGACGACCCGTCGTGGCGGGTGCACGAGAAGGCAGCCAGGGACCATTCCCACCGCTACCACGAAGTCCAACTCTCACCCCTCGGCGAAGCCGCCGCTGCGGCGCTGATCACCGACATGCTCGGTGACCTCGACGAGCACTCGGTGGAGGCCATCATCAAACGCTCGGCAGGCAACCCCCTCTTCCTCGAGGAGATCGCCAACTCCCTCGGGGAGGGAGGCACGATCGGTGGCGTTCCCGACAGCCTCGCCGGCGTCCTCGCCGCCCGCCTCGACCGCCTCGACGAGCAGTCCCGCCTCGTCGCCCAGGTGTCGTCGGTGCTCGGGACCGAGTTCCGCCGCGACACGGTGTCGGCACTCGTGGACGGCGTCGACGTCGCCGACACGATCACCGACCTGCTCCGCCAGGGCATCTTCATCGAGAGTCGATCGGCGCCAGGCAGGCTCCAGTTCCGCCACGCCCTCCTCCAGGACGCCGCCTACTCGTCGGTCCTGCTCAGAACCCGCCGCACACTGCACGCCGAGGTGGCCGTGCACCTCGTCGAGGTCGCCCCCGAAGGGGCACCTGAGATCGCACGGCACTTCGTCGCCGCAGGCGACTACGACCGGGCCTTTCCGTTCCTCGTCGAAGCTGGAACCCAGGCGACCAGGGCGATGGCCCTCGCCGACGCCATCCGCGACTTCCGGGAGGCGATCGACAACGCTCCCCAGGATGCCGACGACGATCTGGTTCAGCAGGCCCACCTCGGCCTCGGCGAGGCCTATGCGCTGCTGCCGGATCTCTCGGAGTCTGCAGCGGCCTTCCAGCGACTGTTCGAGTACGGCGAGAGGACCGAGCGACCCGCGGCCCAGGTCGCCGCCCTCAACCAGCTCGGGTTCACCACCGCGACCGCGGGCGGGGACACGGTCGCGGCCAACGAGTACCTCCGCCAGGCCCGTGCCCTCGCCGAGGAGATCGGCGACGAGCGGGGCCTCATCGAATACCACATGAACGCCTGCATGGTCGCAGCCTTCGACGGCGATCCCTTGACGGCGGTCGACCACGACGAGCAGACGACGGTGCTCGGTGCCGCCATTGGCGATGATCGCATCCGCGTCGAGGGGCTCCGCAGGCGGTCGATGAACCAGGCGCTCGTCCTCGAACTGGAGCAGGCGGAAGTATCGATGGAATTGGCGACGGCCGCAGCGAACCAGCTCGGTTCCGCCCAGGCGGTCGCCGAGCTCGAGGTGCTCGGTCGTGGGATCATCGAGACCGCTCGGGGTCGGTACCGCGAGGCCGTCGCCGTCGTGGAACCGCAACTGGCGATCCTCGAACGGTTCGCATCCTTCGACCTGCCCATGAGCCACGGACTCCTCGCCAGGGCCCGGTGGGAACTCGGGGAGCCCGAAGCGGCCCTGGCATCGTTCATGGACACGAGGCGGACCGGTCGGGAGTTCGGCCAGCCCTTCAGCGAGGCCGTGGGTACCGCCGGCATGGCGGCCGCATACGCGGTGTTCGGCGACCGCGCCGAAGCGCAGTCGCTACTGGACGAGACCCGGATCGGCGAAGGGCCGATGGGCGACTACTTCGCGTCGACCTCGTGGTACTACGTCGGCCTCACCCACATGCTCACCGGCGAGCCAGCCGCGGCCGTCGACGCGTTCACGCGGGGTATCGCCGCACCGGCGGTGGTCCAGTACATCGATCGACGCCGCCTCCTGGTGGGCCTGACCCTCGCCCTCATCGACACCGCCGAAGTCGACAGGGCAGGAACCATCCTCGACGAGGCTCGCGAGTTCGTCGTCCAGAAGCACCTCGACCCCTCCGACCCCGAACTCACGCTGGCCGACGGCGCCCTCCGCGCGGCGACGGGCGACACCGACGAGGCACGGAGGCTCCTCACGGAGACCGCCACGGCCGCCGATGCCAGGGACCACCGCTGGGTGGCCTTCCAGGCGGCGTGGGCGCTCGCCGACCTCACCGGCTCATTCGACGACGCCCGCGATCGAACCGAAGACATGGCGTCCGGGATCCTCGATCCCGCCCTCGCTGCCTCGTTCAGGTCCGTGTGGCTCGATCGGGCAGCCTCGACAACCTGACGAGAGTGGGTCGTTTCAACACCCCACGGTGTGTCGGCCGTTCCCACGGTGTTGTTCGAGCGGCCGCCGGATCTGGGCGAGCGCTACCCGTCGTGTCGATCCCGCCAGCGCTCTTGACACGCCGCTCAGGCACTGCCCAGATCGGCGCGTCGCTGCGCTCAGGCACTGACTTGGACGACGTTGTGGTCTGGGCGACAGTGGTGCGAGTCGTCAGCGGCGAGCGGAGGGGATCGAGTCGACCACGACGTCGGTGATGGCACGCAGACCCTCGGTCGCCGGTGCTTGGATGAACCCGCCTCGGCGGGCTGCGAGCTTGCGCAGGGGGTTGTCACGGGTGTTCACGTCGATCAGGCTGGCACCGGCTCGCTCGGCGATTCCTGCCAGCCTCCCAGCGACGGGGACACCCCCGGAGGTGCCCGCGGTGATGCAGAGTGTGGCGTTGGCGACGGCACGTTGGGCGGTCGCGAACCCGTAGTTCTCCTCCTCGTAGAACTCGTCGAACCAAAGTACGTGGGGTCGGGTGAACGTGCCGCACAACGGGCACACCAGGTGCGCGAGGTGGTCGTCGGTGATCTCGTCGTCGGGACCCCAGCCGTCGAAGACGTCGGGGACCGGGAAGATCCCGGAGCATCCGTCCATGCAGCGCATCCCCTCGAGGTGGCCGTGAAGCTCTATCGTCTCCTCCGGGCGGCTCCCCGCCCTGGGATGGAGACGGTCGATGTTCTGGGCGATCAGCATGAACCGTCCCTCGAGCATCCTCCCCATCTCCGCAATGGCGTGGTGGGCGTCGTTGGGTTCGGCCGCCCTCGCCTCGGTACGCCTCATCATGTACCACGCCCAGCTCTCCCTCGGGTGCTCGACGAAGAACGCAGCGGTGGCCCGCATCATCGCCTCCTGGCCGTCGGTGGTCCACAGGCCATTGTCTCCCCGGTACGTACGGATCCCCGACTCCGCCGACACGCCGGCACCGGTGACCACGACCACGTTGCCGGGTTGGGCGATCGCATCGGCAATCAGCTCTTGCAGCTCGTCGGTGATGAGGTCCGCCGGTGCGCCCGGATGGGTCGACGTGTGGACCCGGGCCCACATGCGGGCATCGAGGAGACCGTCCTCGACCGCGAGGAAGAGGCGGCGCAGCAGCAGGTGGTCGCTCTCGGACAGGCCCTCTGCGGCCCGCTCCCCCAGCCCGTCGAGGAGGCCCGCAGCGGAGGATGCGAACCGTGACGTCGCAGGGAGTGTCGGCAGCAGTGCCCTCACGGCCCTCACCGACTCGGCGTCGATGCGTGCCTCTGTGTCGTAGGTGAACAGATCGGGTGGTGCGGAGGCGACGGTCCGGATCAGGGCCACGAGGTGGGTCACGAGGGCATCGAGCTTTCCGTAGTCGAGCGTGTCGGGCGTGTCGGTGGTGGCGTGGTAATGCTGGTTGCGCAGCGTGTTGTAGAAGAGGAACGGGATCTCGGCGTCCTGGAACCCTGCGTAGTCGCTCGTCTGGTCCCTGAGGTCGATGTCCACCCTGCGGATCGTCAGCCCCGCGACGGGCTCCACGGCATCCATGGCGGCGGTCACCTCGGGGCTCTTCTCGGATCCGAGGACGATCATCGAGCTTGCGATGTCCGGGTCGGTGCCGTCACCGATGGCGTGGCCCACCATGTCGAGGCAGATCATCAGGTCGATCTGTGCGAGGTCGACCGTGGGGTTGGCGACGAAGTGGCGGGAGCCCATCGTGTGCTGCTGGAAGTAGGGCGGCTCCTCGGCGTCGAATCCGATGAAGACGACCGTCCTGTCGAGCTGATCCACGCCGACCAGTTCCCTCGCTACCTCGACCATGGCTGCCACCGAGGCAGCGTTGTCGGTGGCACCGGGGTTGATGCCGCCGTCGATCGCACAGGCGTCGAAGTGGGCCCCGACGATGATCGTGCGAGGCGATGACCCGGGGATCATGCCGATGACGTTGGCTCCCGAGATCTCCGGGATCGGTTGGAGGTACCCGTCCTCCCCCGCAGGCACGAGGCCGAGGTCCTTGAACGCCGTCTCGACGAACCGCTGGGCGTTGAGCCCACCGGGAGTGCCGGGGAGGCGGGGAAGGCAGGCGTCCGAGCAGAGGTACTCGACGGTGTCCTGCAGGCTGGGAGAGGCGGTCCTCGCCAGGTCAATCGGTCGAGCGGTCATACCGGTCGCCCCGGCAGGCTCGGGCGGGTCGGGGAATGCCACGGCGTGGTATCGGTCGAGCTTCTGTGTGTTCGTCATGACACGGAGAGTAGCATATCTCTACTATTTGTGTCAATATCTATTCTTAAGGTAGCACTCTGGATGTCGAGGGTATAAGATGCGCGCCATGAGTGAGACACCGTCGGTGGGCACGGAGGAGTGGTCCTCCGCCCTCGGTCACACGATCAAGGTGCGCCGCACCGATGTCGGGATGAGCCGTCAGCAGCTCGCCGATGCCTCCTCTATCTCCTACTCGTACCTGTCGGCGATCGAGAACGGGGCGAAGGCACCATCGACCAAGATCCTGCGAGTGATCGCCGATCGCCTCGGCCTCGAGACCAAGGAACTCCTCGCCCTCGTCGATGCCAGGCTCGACCGGGGATCGGCAACGGACGGCCCCCTCACCGACGAGGTGATGGACATCATCGAACGCCAGGAGCAACGGTTCCGCGAACGGCTCGAGGCACGGGTCGCCACCCAGAGCTCGCCCAGCTCGATCGAGACCCGCCGCCTCCTCCTCACCCTCGCGAACACCCTCGACGAATCCGACCTCGTCACCCTCACCAAGGTCGCCCAGGGCCTGGCAGTGCTGCGTCAGTCCCTCGACGGAGAGGCGTGACCGACACGCGTCCGCTCGTGCTGCTCGACAGCATTGGAGCGACGGGTCGAGGTCTCACCCGGCTTCTCGCTCGGTGTCGTGTGGTACGACCTGGCTCGCCAGTGATCCTTCCCGGGTGACCAGCTCCCGCACCGGCAGGATTCAGATAGGCGGAACCAGCGAGGGTCCGGAGGGGGCTACGAGCCGGTACCGGCATCCGCGGCGATGCCTCACACGAGGTCACGGCACGCGTCGCGGATCGCTCGTGCGATCCCGATTGCTTCCTCGACTTCTGCGGACCCGAACGTGCGCGACCCGTATTCGGCACGGTTCCGATTGCGTCGAAGCCGATCGAAACGCCCCAGCTGGGGCACCTGCGTCTGCTCGGAGAGTTCGCGGGCAAACCGAGCGAGGGCCTGATGCGCTCCCGGCCTGCTCCGGACCCGATAGCCCTCGAGGAGCAGTGCCGCCGCTACGGCCTTTCGTGCCGCGTCATAGGCGAGGACGTAGGCACCCGTCGGGTCGATTGTCGTGATCGCCGCCGACGCGTCGATGTGGCGGCCACTGTCCGCGATCCACTGGGCGGCCATCGCCTCGTCGGGCGGTGCCGGCTCGATCAGCCCCTCGGCCAGGAGCTCGTCGAGGATCGTCATATGAGGGTGATCCTCGGCTTCGCGCGAACCGACTGCTCGAATCCACCACTCGCCTGTCGCCATTCGTCTCCGGATCGGACCGTCAGGTTCACAGGTCTGCCGACGGCGTGTTCGACCGTCGCAACGGCGTCGTACAGCTCACCCATGTCCGGTTCACCCAGGACGAGAACGTCGATGTCATCCGGTGAGCGTTCAGCCGGATCCGCCCACGAGCCGTAGATCCACGCCTCGTCGATCCCCGAGATGTCAGCCAGGGCATCCCGCAGCAGCTTCTCGGGCCCTCGAGTCTTGAGAAGGATGGATCGGAGTTCGCGATACACGGGCGACGCCTGATCCGCCTGGACGAGGCGGGAACGACCTACCGTACTCGACCGCACCAGACCCGCTGCCTGAAGGCGCTCCACCTCCTTGTGGGCACCTCCGAGGGAAGTGCCCGTCCTCTCGGCGATCTCCGAGATCGAAAGCGAGCCATCGGCGAATACGAAGAGCTCGGCGAGAATTCGCTCCTGTTCGGGCGAGCGGTACAGCGGAAGACTTGGCGCCTGTTTCACAATGTGTGAATATATCTTCACGATACGTGAAAGTCAAGGCCGTGACCTCCCCGTGGGTGTCACTCGATGGCCTCGACCACGACCACCGAGATGTTGTCGAGCCCGCCAGCCTCGTTCGCCGCCGAGATCAGTGAGGCTGCGGCATCTGCGGGTGTGCCGGTCGACACCAGAACCGCCATCTCGTGGTCTGTGAGCATGTTGGACAGTCCGTCACTGCACAGCAGGAGCCGATCGCCGATGCGCATCGGGACCCGGTGGGTGGCGACGCGGAACGACTCGAACCCGAGGTAGTTGCTTAGCACGTGCCAGTCGGGGCTCGCTTTCGCCTCCTTGACGGTGAGCTCCCCTGCCGTCACCAGGTCCATCCCATGCGTGTGGTCCTCCGTGACCTGGATCAGCGACTCTCCGTCGTGGTGGTAGGCACGGCTGTCCCCGACGTGACCGATCTCGACGATGTCGTCGTTGCCGAGGACCGCAAGCGTGAGGGTGGTGGCCATCTGGATGAGCTCGCGCCTGGTGTCCATCTCAGCGACGATGCGGTGGAAGATCGCCTCGTGCGCGATCCGCACGAGCTCGGTCGCACCGAGGGTGGGATCAGCGTCGACAAGTGCCTCGATGGCGCATTGGCTCGCG
>DATHUV010000114.1:0-5457 GCA_035461905.1 Acidimicrobiia bacterium
CCGTTGGGGCCGTGCAGGATCGGGATGGGTTCGCCCCAGTAGCGCTGCCTCGAGAAGAGCCAATCACGAAGCTTGTAGGTAATCGTCCCCTCACCATGGCCGTTCACCGTGAGCCATTGGATGATGCGGGCTTTGGCGTCGTCCACATCGAGGCCATCGAGGACTCCCGAGTTGATGGCGGGACCAGCGCCGACGTAGGCGGTCCCTTCGAAGTCGACAGGCGGTTGCACGGTTCGGACGATCGGGAGGTCGAACTTCTCCGCGAACTCCCAGTCCCGTTCATCCTGGCCGGGCACCGCCATGATGGCGCCGGTCCCGTACCCCATGAGGACGTAGTCGGCAACGAAGATCGGGATACGGTTCCCGGTGAGGGGGTTGATCGCGTGCGTGCCGGTGAACACCCCCGTCTTCGCACGGTCGTCAGCCTGGCGATCCCTGTCCGACCTCTTGGAGGTTGCGCGAAGGTACGCGGCGACAGCGTCCTTCGGGTTGTCGATGCCGAGGGTCCACGTCGGTAGGGTCCCGTCGGGCCATGTGTCGGGCGTCAGGTGCTCGACCATCGGGTGCTCTGGCGCCATGACCATGTAGGTCGCCCCGAACACCGTGTCAGGGCGCGTCGTGAACACGCGGATGGGCTCGTGATGGCCCTCGACCTCGAAGACGATGTGCGCGCCCGACGATCGGCCGATCCAGTTGCGTTGCATGATCTTGACGGACTCTGGCCACTCGAGCGTCTCGAGGTCGTCGATCAGCCGGTCCGCGTACGCGGTGATTCGAAGCATCCACTGGCGCAGAGGACGGCGGTACACGGGATGGTCGCCGCGCTCGGACCGACCTTCGGCCGTCACCTCCTCGTTTGCGAGCACGGTGCCGAGGGCAGGGCACCAGTTCACGGGGACCTCGTCGATGTAGGCGAGCCGCTGGGCATCGAGATATCGTGCCTTGTCCGCATCCGGCAGGTTCTGCCACATCACCCCGTCAGCCGAACGATGGCCCTCCTCGAGCTCCTCGACGAGCTCGCTGATGGGTCGAGCCTTGTGTTGCTCCTCGTCGAACCAGGACCCGAACAGCTGGAGGAAGATCCACTGGGTCCACTTGAAGTAGGCGGGGTCGGTCGTCGCAATGCTGCGGTCCCAGTCGTAGGAGAACCCGAACGCCCTCAATTGGCGGGTGTAGTTCTCGATATTGCGGTTGGTGGTGATGGCGGGGTGGATGCCCGTCTCGACGGCGTACTGCTCAGCGGGGAGGCCGAACGAGTCGAAACCCATCGGGTGCAGGACGTTGGCGCCCCTCATCCGATGGAAGCGGCTGTAGATGTCGGTGCCGATGTATCCGAGGGGGTGTCCGACGTGAAGGCCCTTGCCTGACGGATACGGGTACATGTCGAGGATGTACAGCTTGGGCTTCGTCGCGTCGAAGTCCGGATCGCCGGGATTCGGGACGCGGTAGGTCCCATCCTTGTCCCAGGTCCGTTGCCAGCGGTCCTCGATCTCGCGAAAGTCGTAGCCTGCCATCGTCTCCTCGTCGACGCGCAAGGCTAGCGACTCACCACGCCGAGGCCGATTCCCACGGCGGTCATCGACCGACCTCCGGATCGGACTGGACGGCCCGCATCCGCACGGAGAACGCCGAATCGCCCGAGAGGATCCCGCTGCGGCCGAAGAGCCTGCCGTATTCCCAGTTGGACAGGCCGAGCTCCGGCTTGTCGAGCGCGTACTGGCCGTCGACCCAACGGGTGAACCCGTTCCCGACGAACGGTGCGTCGATCGATGCGAAGAACCTCCGGTGCTCCTCGTCGCTGCCGGAGATGAGCGACGCCACGAACCGCGGAGCCTGCTCGTTGAAGCGGGCAACCGCATCCTCGACCGAGTCGACGACGACGAGCGTTACCTCGGGGCTGTCCTCCCACTCCCACTCGCTTCCGAGGAGGGTGTCGGCGATCGGTTCGGCGAGCGGCTCCGTCACCAGTCCCTTCGCACGGGAGATCGGGGCCGTGCGCGTGAACCACTCGGACGGCACATGGCGGACTGATGCCTCGGAGACGTGCAGCTTCGGGTTGGTCCCGCGCCGTTTCGCCGCTCGTTCGAGCGCATGGAGGAACGCCGGCACGAGGTCGTCGACCCTGCTCGTGGGGATGGCGAGCGTGTTGAGTGTGTTGCACACCTTCCTGTCGAGTGAGTGGTACACCGCAGCAGCGAGATGCTGGGCATCAGCGTCGGGAGCCGCGACGATCCACGCGCCTCCCGTGCCGTGGAGCGAGACGGCATTGCCCGACTGGCGGGCAACGGCGCCGAGCTGGGCCGTTGCGGGTCCTGACCCCCTGGCCACCGCAAGCGAGAGCCGGGGATCCCCCATCATCGCCCACCCTGCAGCCCTCGAGGGACTCGCCACGAGCGAGGCCGCGCCTGCGGGGAGGCCACTTGTAGCAAGTGCCGGTTCGAGGGCGTGTTTCACGATGGCCGTGGCAGTTCCGAGGGCATCCGACCCGATGCGGAACACGACGGTGTTGCCTCCCCTCAACACGCCCGTGGCGTCCGCAAAGACGTTGGGGCGCCCCTCGAACACGAACCCGATCACGCCGAGGCCGTCGATGACCTGCTCGAGGCGCCAGCCGTCGTGGTCGACGACGTCGATGATCCGGCCCCGGCCGCTCGGCTCGTAGGCCCATCCGTGGAGGCCCTCGATCATGCCTGCGCGCATCGCGTCATCGAGGATCAGCCTGGTCACGGAACGCCCGCGCCCGCGCGCCGACTCGACATCCGACTCGTTCGCCTCCGCTATCGGCCCGAACGCCGATTCGTCGCCGAGCAGGTCGGCGAAGGCCGTGTAGAACGAGGAGATCGCATCGTCCGTGACGTCGCCCATGGAGCTGAACGCGGAGTAGGCTGCGCCCACTGCGGTCGATGCGATCGCTGCGTCCTCGGCCGGGATGTGCAGCAGCTCCCCCGATTCCTGGACAACGATGATCTGGTCGCCGGGCGAGAACGCCGCAGCCAACTCATCGCTCACGTATGTGACGTTCGAACCTCCCCACAGGATGGGCATGCCGGGAGTGAGGCGCTCGAGGCGGTCATCGGTCATCGGACCATCGTACCGACGTCGAGCGACGCCGGGTCAGTAGGTGAGCACCGCGTGGAGCGGGAGGTCGAACCGCTCACGCCCACCGAGGAATGAGAGCTCCATGAGCATCGTCGCTCCCACCGGTTCCCCACCGGCCTTGATGATGAGCGCCTTCGTTGCTGCGAGCGTCCCACCGGTGGCAAGCACATCGTCGACGATGAGGGCTCGTTGGCCGGCGACGAACGCGTCCTCATGGATCTCGAGCGTGTCCGTGCCGTACTCGAGGTCGTAGGTCACCGAAACCGTAGCGCGTGGGAGCTTCCCCGGCTTGCGGACGAGTCCCACTCCCGAGCCGATGCGCTCGGCGATCGAACCTGCGAGCAGGAATCCCCTGGACTCGATCCCAACGACGATCTCGACGCCCATGTGCAGGAACGGCATCGCCATCTCATCAACTGCCTGGAGGAACGCAGCGGGGTGTGCGAGCAACGGCGTGATGTCCTTGAAGATGATCCCCGGCTCCGGGAAATCGGGCACATCGGCGATGAACTCACGGAGATCGACCATGGTCGGCAGGCTAGCGGTCCCCAGGACGGCCGCACGGTATCGAGCCCTCGAGCCGGCGATAGCGTTCGGTACTCGCGGAAGGATGCCGCAGACATGGACGACGCACACGGCAGCGATCGACCTGCGAGACGCAAGCGGGTCACCGACCCTCGCCCGGTCCCATCGCCGAGCGTCTGGGGGATCCTCCTCGCCGTCGTCGTGCCCGCCCTCTACCTCGTGTGGGTCAGGGTGGCGATCCCGGTCTCTCGTTCGGGCGAGGAGGTCTCGGAACCCGAGCGGCTTTCGTTCACCGTCCTTCGGATGATCGTCCAACCCGTCGCGGTCGTCGCGATCGTGCTCGGCATCGTCGGCGTCCTGGTGGTGCGTCGTGATCCGCACCTGTACCGGTGGCAGTGGGTGGGGATTGCGGCGATCGCCATCGGCGTGACCGAGATCGCCGTCTACGTCGGGGGTTGGGTGGGGTGGTGGGCGCCATGGTGACCCGCGGCGACCGTGTGGTCGACCATTTCGTGTCATAACCGGCCGGTACGGTGTCAGCATGTTCGCAATCCGATATCCCGTGGCAGACCTCGAATCCCGTCTCGTCGATCTCGAGTCGAGGATCGCTGAGCTGCGTGCCGAACAGGGCGTGATCGTGCGGGAGCTCGATCGTGCGAACGCCACAGTGACCGATGGATCCCGATCGCTCACCGATTGGATCCGCGCACGGCTCGACGTCGATGGCCACACGGCCCGTGACCTTGCGTACCTCGGAACCCGGGGCGTGCGCCATGGACGCATCTGGGACTCACTAGCGAGCGGCAGGTCGACGTTCCCTCGGACCGTAGCCACCATGCGCCTCGCGGACACAGGTGCGACCGAGGCCGACATCGAGGAGAGCCGCCGCCGGGACCTCGACGGCGTCCGCACCATGACCAACCGTCGCACTCCCCTGACTCGAGGCGACGAGCGCACCATCCACGCCGAGCGGTTCTTCGTCATGCAGCCCACCCTCGACGAGTCCCGGTTCCGGCTGTGGGGGCAGCTGGGAGGGGCCGAGGGACGGATCGTCGAAGCGGCGATCCAGGGCCGTGCCGACGAACTGCGCACAGCGGCTGGTGACCTGGCCCCTACCAGGGCCCAGTCCAATGCCGATGCGCTCGTGACGATCGCCCTCGACGCCCTCGACGCTCCCGAACGCGACGGACGGGCCATCTCCGAATCCGGAGGGGCGACGGTCACCGTGTTCGTCGACGCCACGCGGGCCGATGCCGACGCCGCAGAGACGGCCACCCTCGCATTCGGGCCCCGCGTCGGGCCTGCCACGCTCGAGGCCATCCTGTGCGACGGCACCGTCCGTGTGATCGGCCTCGCCGACGGCGAACCCGTCGTGGCCAGCCATGCCACCAGGGCCATCCCCACAGCGATACGCCACACCGTCATGGCTCGCGACGGCGGCTGCACCATCGACGGTTGCAGGTCCCGCTATCGCCTCCAACCCCACCACATCCGTCCTTGGTCCGTGGGAGGTACCCACGATCCCGACAACCTCACGTCGCTGTGCTGGTACCACCATCACGTCGCGATCCATCGGGATGGCTACCGAATCGATCCTGCCTCGCCTCCCCATCGACGACGCCTCACCCGAACCGCAACGGGCACCGATCCGCCCCGCCTGGCCGCCTGACCACTCCCACTTCACCCCCGGACCACACCGACCCACGCAACCGGCTGAGCTGCGCCTGCGACGCCACCGAGCGTGAGCGCCGTGATGGGCATGCGGGGTGAAGCGGCCAGGCGCCACCGATCCGTTCTCCCGAGATCGAAGCGGCCATGCGCCGCGCCCGCAAC
>DATHUV010000115.1:0-21564 GCA_035461905.1 Acidimicrobiia bacterium
CTCTCGCGTCGTTGATCAGCGTGGCAGGAACGCCGATGCCCTCGGCAATGCGGTGCCTGAGGGGGAAACCCTCCCATGGGCCCGGAAGGTTGGTGAAGAAGACGATCTCGCCGCTCGCGAAGTCGAAAAGGCCCGGCACCCCTACCCCCACGCCCGCGACCGGTCCACCCTCGGCGATGGTCGATCGTCCGAGTTCGACCATGGTGGCCGCGACGGCCTCCGGCCCCCCGGCGGCGTTCGTTGGCGAGCTCGCAGTCGTGACGATGCCGTAGTCGCCGCCGACCTGCTCGACGATGGCAGCCTTGACGTTGGTACCGCCGAGGTCGAGGCCGAGATACTGGGTCACGGTGCGGGATCAGTCTCGCCGCGGTACATCATCGCGTCGAACTCGTATCGCTCCGCGGCGTAGAGGGTCTCGGTGTGCTCGAGGGGCAGATCATCCTGATCCGAGATGACCCTGCGCTCGACGAGGACGACACCGGAACCGGGAAGGTCGAGGAGTTCGCGCTCGCGTTTCGTCGCCCGTCGTGCGCTGACGAGGGCGTGGGCCTTCACGGGTGAATGGCCGAGCTGTTCGAAGACGCTGTGGAGGGACGCCGACGAGAGGTCGGCCTCGAGCACGGCTGCGCAATGCGGCGAGATGACCGCCCTCTCGATCGCCATCGGCTTGCCGTCGGCGAATCGAAGACGTTCGAGGACGACGGCGCCGTCGCCGGTGGTCAGCCGGAGGGCCTTCATGTCCTCTGCGGATGGTTCGACCGAGCCGAACTCGAGGATCTCCGATGTCGCTGCGAGGCCGCGCCTTCGCATGTTCTCCGTGAACGACAGGGGGGAACCCAGGTACCGGTGGATCCGCCTCGGGGATCGGAAGGTCCCGTGACCACGCTTGCGATACACGAGGCCCTCGTTCACGAGCTGCTGGACGGCTTGGCGCGCCGTCATTCGGGATACTCCGAAGCGGTCGCACAGTTCGGAGTCCGACGGCATTCGCGCGTCGGGCTCCGTGACTCCTGCAAGCTCCCGGAGATGGGAGGCGATCTCTTCGTACCGTGGCTTCGCGTCGCTCATCGGATCGTCAAACACATGGGAGCGTCATACACATGGGAGCGTCAAACCTAGTCCCTGCCAGTTCGATTGACCTGTCTAGACAACCAAGCCTAACCTGTCTATACATTTCGAGTGCGGCATCGTAGAGGACACCAGCCATGAAGCCCAGGACGGCGGGAATGTGGATCGCTGCGGGTCGAGAGATCCTCGACCGCATCGAGGAGACGCAGATGGACGCGATCGGGCGAGCGGCGGCCATCTGCTCGGACGCGATCGCTGCGGGCGGCCTTGTCCACCTCTTCGGAACGGGCCACTCACGCATCCCCATCGAGGAGATGTTCCCCAGGTATGGGTCCTATCCGGGATTCAACCCGATTGCCGAGCTCTCGATGACCTTCCACACCCAGGTCGTCGGAGCGAACGGTCAGCGTCAGGCGATGTTCATCGAACGCGTGGAAGGTCTCGGTGAGGTCATCCTCGAGAACTTCACCTACGCACCGAGCGACGCGTTCATGGTCTTCTCCGCGAGCGGGCGGAGCGCAGTCCCCATCGAGGTTGCCCGTGGTGCGCGGGATCGTGGTCTCCGGGTGATCGCGGTGACCTCGGTCGACGAGTCGATGGCTCGTCCAGCAACGCACTCGAGCGGCACGCGACTCCTCGACCATGCCGACATCGTTATCGACGTCGGAACGCCGCCCGGTGACAGCCTGGTGACGGTGCCGGGTCTCGATACTCCCGTCGGACCCGGATCGACACTCGCGTATGCAGCCATCGTCAATGAGATCAAGGTGCAGACCGCCGAGTTGTTGACGGAGCGCGGCGCGATGCCCGCCGTCATCACCGGGGCTTCTGTCGTGGGCGAGGAACGATCCGAGCAGTTGTTCGACAGCGCCTATGCCGACCATGCGGCTCGCTACGCGAGGTCGATCGCACCGGTGGATCAAGGGTGAGTCGCTGCTTCCGTCCATCTGCTGCGGTACAAGGCGCGAAGTTCAGGCATAAGTCCCTGTCTTATGTAGTTGACAAGCGCACAAGTTGGTGGTGTCATGACACAATGGCAGGAGCGGAATCCGGACGACGGGACGAGCATGCTGCTGGCTCCGTCGGTCAGTTGCTCGACCTGATCCGCTCCGGCGAGGCCACGACCAGGGCCGCTCTCGCATCATCGACGGGAATGGCGCGGTCGACGATCGCCCAGCGGATCGACCAACTCACCGAGCGCGGCCTCGTCGTCGAGATCGGTGACGCTCCCTCGACCGGAGGGAGGCCGGCGTCGATCCTCGGCTTCAATGTGAACGCCGGCGTCGTCCTCGCCGCAGACCTCGGAGCGACCCACTCGCGCATAGGGATCGCAGATCTGGGCGGAACGATTCTCGCCGAGACGCGGATGGACATCTCGATCGCCGAGGGCCCGGACACCGTCCTCACCTGGGTTGAGGACACCTTCGTCCGACTCCTCGCGGAGACCGGCACGCTCGCCTCCGAAGTCCTCGGAATCGGCATCGGCGTGCCCGGTCCGGTCGAGTTCGCCGCAGGGCGTGCCGTCGACCCTCCGATCATGCCCGGTTGGGACCAGTACGACATCCGATCCCGGTTCGTGGACGCATACCGCTGTCCCGTCCTCGTGGACAACGACGTGAACATCATGGCCCTCGGCGAGCACTGGATCGACCCGGACGCCCCGGACGACTTCGTCTTCCTGAAGGTCGGGACAGGCATCGGATCCGGGATCATCCTCGGTGGCGCGCTGCATCGCGGAGCCAAGGGCACGGCGGGGGACATCGGGCACGTCCAGATCGCCGGGGACCAGTCGATCTGTCGGTGTGGCAACGTGGGATGCCTCGAGGCGTCGGCCAGCGGCCGCGCCCTGGCGCTCCACCTCGCCGAAAGGGGAATCGAAGCGGAGACGAGCAGGGATGTCGTCGACCTCGTCCGGGCGGGGAACCAGCAGGCCGTGCGCTCCGTACGCGAGGCCGGGCGCCTCATCGGCCGTGTGCTCGCGACGGTGGTGAACATGCTGAATCCGGCAGTGATCGTCATCGGGGGCGACCTCGCCGATGCCGGAGAGCATCTCCTCGCAGGAATCCGCGAAGTCGTCTATCAGCGTTCCACCGCGCTTTCGACGAGCGAACTACAGATCCGCAACAGCGTCCTGGGAGACAGGGCGGGAATCACGGGTGCGGCAGCGATGGCGATCGAGCAAGTCGTTGCTCCTTCGAACATCGCATCCGTGCTCGAGAGGGAACCGGAGTTCATCCGGTGACCGACGTGGCAAAGGACTCGACCGCCTCCCGGCGGTCGCGTGAAGAGAGAGAATGGGAAGGAGGCGGACTTTGAGCCGATTGAGAGGAACGCCAGCACGGCTGGTAATGATCATCGCCGTGTTCGCTCTGGTCGCCGCTGCATGCGGTAGCGACGAAGGCGGAGACGAGACGACGACGACGGGTGCCGCCGGGGATGAGACATTCACCCTCGGTGTATCGAACACGCTCGTCGGGAACTCGTGGCGTGAGCAGATGATCTGTGCCATCAAGGCAGAGGCGCTTGCTCGCGGCAACGTGGACCAGGTGGTTCTCCAGAACCGCAACACCGATGCCGCCGGGCAGATCGCTGACATCCAGACCCTGATTTCCCAGGGCGTGGATGCCATCATCATCAACCCGGTCGACCGTTCGGCGCTCGATCCGGTCATCGAAGAGGCAGCATCGCAGGGTATTCCTGTGATCTCCGTCGATGCCCCGGTGACGGCTCCGAGCGCGTACTTCGTGTCGAACAACCAGGTCGAGTACGGAGAGGTCGGCGCACGCTGGCTCTTCGAAGCCCTGGGAGGGTCCGGGAACGTCGTGTACATGCGGGGAATCGACGGCCATCCGGCCGACACGGACCGTGACACGGGATTCCAGGAGGTCCTCGCTGAGTACCCGGACATCGAGATCGTCGCCGAGGTGTACACGGGCTGGGATCCCAGTGTCGGTGCACAGCAGGCGCTCGAGATCCTTTCGACGCAGGACGTCGACGGTATCTGGACATCCGGTATCGACTACACCGTGGTCGAGCAGTTCAGCGTCGCAGGCGTGGACTTCGTCCCCGTCGTGGGTGCTGACAACAACGAGTTCATCGCCCAGCTGCTGAACAAGGGTGGCAACACCGATGGCCTCACCGGCGCAGCCGTGTCGAACCCACCGTCGATCGGTGGTGTGGGAGCTGCAGTCGCGCTCGACATCCTGGAAGGCACGACCGTCTCGCAGACGACCTTGCTGACCCCTGTGGTGCTCAGTACCCAGGAGGAACTCGAGGGTGTCTACGTCGAAGGTCTGACGGCAGGTTGGTCCTCCTACATGGAGATCGAGCCGTACGTCAGCTACACGGCGGACATGGTCGTTGCATGCAAGGGCCCTGGCGAGTGATGTGACCCGATGAGATGCCGGGCTCCTTCGGGAGCCCGGCTCTCGGACCACCCCTACACACGAGGATCATGTGACAGGACCCGACACTCCGCTGCTCGCTGCGCGCTCCGTCGCGAAGCGATATGGATCCGTCGTGGCGCTTCGGACGGTCGACCTGACCGTTGCCCCCGGCGAGGTCCACGCCCTGCTCGGCGCAAACGGCGCCGGCAAGAGCACCCTGGTCAAGATCCTCTCAGGCGTGTTCCCCGCCGACACGGGAACGATCGAGGTCAACGGTCGACCCATCTCCCTCGGCAAGCCCTCCGACTCCCTGCAAGCCGGCATCGCAACGGTGTTCCAGGATCCCGCCCTCATCCCCGACCTCTCCCTCAACCAGAACCTGCATATCTCGGGCCTCTCCTCCGACGACGTACTGCCCTGGCTGCAACGCATGGACCTCGGCACGATCGACTTCGAGCATCAGGTCAGCGATGTCCCGCTCGCGGTCCTGCGCCTCCTCGATCTCGCACGTGCGCTCGCCCGCGACCCGCACCTCCTGATGCTCGACGAGATCACGGCTGCCCTGACAACCGACCAGGCCGAGTACGTCTTCGATGTCATGCGTGAGTGGCGGTCCCTCGACCGGTCCGTCCTGTTCATCTCCCACCGCCTCGGTGAGGTGCTGTCCCTGTGCGATCGGGCCACGATCCTGCGAAACGGCACCGATGTCGCACACCTTGCGCTCAAGGGCGTGAGCGAGGCCGAGCTCGTCACTGCCATGCTCGGAGAGGAGCTCGGCGAGGCCGCCGTCGCCGCGCCCGAGGTAGCCGCAGTCGTCCCAGCAGCGTCGTTCGACGACCGGCCGGTGGTTCTCGAGGCACGGGACCTCCACCTCCGTGACAGGGTCAATGGTGTGTCGTTCGAGCTCCGTCGCGGCGAGATCCTCGGCCTCACCGCCCTCGAAGGACAGGGCCAGACCGAGCTCTTCCAGATCCTCTCCGGGGACTTCCGGCCGTCATCGGGCGAGCTCATCGTGAAAGGCGAGGTCCTCAATGCACGGTCCCCGTACGACGCGATTCGCCGAGGCCTCGTGTTCGTTCCCGCCGATCGCCAGCACGCCCTGTTCCCCCAGCGTTCCGTCCGCGAGAACCTCGCAACGCCGATGTACAACCGCTTCTCACGATGGTTCCGGCTCGTACGCGACGAGGGCGAACGTGTCGACCGCGCCGTTGCCAGGCTCGACATCGACGTTCGTGCCGGGAGCCAGGTCCAACGACTGTCGGGAGGGAACCAGCAGAAGGTCACGATCGGTCGGTGGATCGCCGTGGGATTCGACACCTTGCTGTGCTTCGACCCGACGCGTGGCATCGACATCCAGACGAAGGCGCAGATCTACGACCTTCTCAGGGAGCTTGCAGCTGAGGGCTCCTCCATCGTCCTGTATACGAGCGAGCTCCGCGAGATCCCGCTCGTGTGCGACAGGGTCCTCGTGCTGTACAACGGACGTGTCGTCCACGAGCAGGACGCCAGGACAGTCACCGAGGAAACCATGCTCACTGCCGCCCACGGTCTCGAGGAGGTCGCTCCGTGACCGTCACCGCGCCGCTCGAGTCCATCACGCCTCGCGCGCAGGCGCCGTGGAGGAGGTGGCTGCGCCGCCACGGATGGACCTTCGGTGTGTGGCTCCTGTTCCTGGTCCTCGTAGCGTGGTACGCGACGCTGATCCCGAGGTTCGGGTCATTCCAGGTCTCGTCGATCGTGAACAACGGCTCGCCCTGGGTGTTCCTCGCTGCGGGCCAGGCGATCATCGTCATCGCAGGGGGCATCGACCTCGGGGTCGGTGGTCTCCTCGTCCTCACCAACGTGACCGCGGCTCGACTGATGGAGGGACAGTCGTTCGAGATGACGTTGGTCATCGCCGTGGGGCTCGTCCTCTTGGCTTCCGCCGTCAACGCAGGAGTCGGTTGGATCATCAACGTGTCGAAGGTCCCCGACATCGTGATCACCCTCGGAACGCTCTACGTGTTCCAGGGACTTGCGCTCGTCGTGTTGCCGAACCCGGGTGGGGGAACGAGCGAGGGTTTCCGATGGATCTTCACAGGCTCGAGGGTCGGTGTCGGATCGAACCCGTGGCCGGCCATGGTGGCGATAGCCATCCCGATCCTCGCGGCCTCGTGGTGGCTGGGTAGGACCCGCAGCGGCCTGTCGATCTACGCCCTCGGCAGCGACCGTGATGCCTCCTACCTCTCCGGTGTCCGCGCTGCGAGGACGAAGGTCATCTCATACGCCGTCGGCGGAGGGTTCGCCGCGATCGCCGGACTCGCAACGACGGCGATCGCAGGCAGGGGCAACGCGAACAACTTCGGTGGCAACCTCACGCTGAATGCCGTGGCGGCGATCGTCCTCGGTGGGGTCGCCCTCACCGGTGGAGTCGGTTCGCTGATCGCCGTCGTCCCCGCGGGCCTGATCCTCTTCTTCCTCAGTCCGATCCTCACGGCGATGGGTGTCGACCCCAACAGTGCGCAGATCATCCAGGGTGTACTGATCGTGGTCGTGATGATGATCGCGGGGCTGATCACGTGGAGGAGGTCCCGCACCACATGACCACCGACCTGACTCCGATCGACACCGAGAGCGATGTCGAGTCGTCAACCGTCCTCCATCGCGTCGGCCGGTACCTCGTGCACCATCCCCACCTCGTGCTGATCGTGGTCCTGGTGGTGCTGATCCTGATCACCGGTGCCATCCGTCCCAGCTACCTCAGTATCGGCGGCCTCAGGAACTCGGCTTTGTTCGCCGTGCCGATCGGCATCATGGCGGCGGGTCAGACGATGCTGATGCTGACGGGCGGTATCGACCTGTCGATCGCCATGATCGCCACGGGTTCCGCCTACCTCGCCGCGAACCAGTCACCGGAGGGCGCCGTCGTGGCGATCGTCGCAGGACTCATCGTCGGCGTCGTCGCCGGCGCGGCGAACGGCATCGGGGTCGGCGTATTCCGCGTCAATGCGCTCATCATGACCCTGGCGATGTCGGGGATCCTCCTGGGTCTCTTCACATCGTGGGCCCAGACCATCTTCTTCGGTTCGACGTCGATGCATCCCTTCATCCGCAAGATGGGTGGTGGTTCGTTCGGTCGGATCCCCTACGCGGTAGTGATCTGGGCCGGCATCGCGGTGCTCGTCATCCTGATGCTTCGTCGAACCGGGTTCGGACGGAACCTCTACGCCCTCGGTGACAACATGGTCGCGGCCCGTTTGTCGGGTACCCGCACGTGGCAGGTCCTCCTGGGCGTCTACGTTCTCGCGGGGGTCCTCGGATCCGTCGCAGGCATCCTTCTCGGGGGCAGGGTCGGAGCCGTCGACCTGTCCCTCGCAACGGCATTCCTGCTCCCATCCGTTGCGGCTGCGGTCATCGGCGGAACCTCGATCTTCGGAGGCGTCGGTACCTACTCGGGCACCATCCTGGGTGCGCTCATCCTCGGCGTTCTCCAGTCGATGCTGACGTTCCTCGGAGCGGGTCAGGCGATCCAGCAGATCCTGTACGGGTTCATCATCATCAGCCTGTCATGGCTGTACTCGAGGGTGGCTGCCGCGCAATGAGGAGGGAGTCGACGTGGAGGGTGGCATGCGGCTGAACGAGATCAGGGCCGGCGTTGTCGGCGTCGGTTTCATCGGAGTTGCGCACGTCGAAGCGCTGCGGAGGCTCGGGGTCGACGTCGTCGGTGTCGTTGGATCCTCCCCCGAACGTGCCGAAGCAAAGGCGCAGACCGCGAACCTTCCGAGGGTGTACGAGAGCCTCGAGGCGCTCGCTGCCGACCCCGACATCGACGTTATCCACATCGCCAGCCCGAACCACGCCCACGCCGACCAGGTACGCATCTGCCTGGATGCGGGCAAACACGTCGTCTGTGAGAAGCCGCTCGCACTGAACTCCCACGACACGTCGGATCTCGTGGCACGGGCGGAGGCTTCCGGGCTCGTCAATGCTGTGTGCTTCAACCTTCGGTTCTATCCGAACTGCCACCAGGCCAGGGCCATGGTGGCGAGCGGTGAGATCGGGGAGCCCAGGTTCGTCACGGGGGGCTATCTCCAGGATTGGTTGCTGCTCGACACCGACTGGAACTGGCGCCTTGTCCCCGAGGAGGCAGGTGCGCTCCGTGCGGTCGCGGACATCGGTTCGCACTGGCTCGACCTCGCCCAGTTCATCACGGGCAAACGAATCACGGAGGTGATGGCGGAACTGCACACGTTCGTGCCGATCCGTTCCCACCCGGTCGGGCCGGTCGAAACCTTCTCCACGGGCGGCGGGGATGGCGACCTCGTCGATGAGGAGATGTCGAGCGACGACGCAGCGAGCATCATGCTCCGCTTCGAGGACGGAGCAAGGGGTCTCGTTGCCGTATCCCAGGTGGCCGCTGGTCGCAAGAACAGCGTGACCATCGAGGTCGACGGATCGACCTCGTCCGTATCGTGGTTCTCCGAGAACCCCGACCACCTCTGGGTCGGTCACAGGGGACGACCCAACGAGATCATCCAGAGGGATCCGTCCCTCGTCGCGCCGAGCGCCGCTCGGATCATCGGATATCCCGGAGGCCACGTCGAGGGGTACCCGGACACGTTCCGCGCGCTCTTCGGTGAGGTGTACGCGGACATCGCAAACGGCGGACCGTCCGATCACCCGACGTATCCCACATTCGCCGACGGTCACGACGTCCTGCTCGTGACGGAGGCCGTCGGTGAGAGCTCACGAGAACAGCGCTGGATCGGCGTCACCCGATAGGAAGGAGAGACAATGAAGCTTGGACTACTCACGGCACCATTTCCGGAGACCCCGCTCGAGGAGATCGCCAGCTGGAGTTCGGCCAACGGGTTCTCGATGCTCGAGGTGTGCTGCTGGCCGAGCAACGAGGGCACGACCCGTCGCTACGGCGGCATCTGCCACGTCGACGTCGATGACATGTCCGAGGCGCGGGCGTCGGAGATCGTCGAGGACATGGCCCATCGAGGGATCACGATCTCAGGGCTGGGGTACTACCCGAACCCGCTCCATCCCGACGCCGACCATCGTCGAGCGGTCAGCGACCACCTCAAGAAGGTGATCACCGCGGCATCCCTCATGAAGGTCCCCGTCGTCAACACGTTCATCGGCGCCGACCAGACGCAGACCCAGGCAGAGAACTGGGAGCACGCAAAGGAGATCTGGCACCCCATCGTCGACCACGCGACCGACGCCGGGGTCAAGATCGCCATAGAGAACTGCCCGATGATCTTCTCGCATGACGAGTGGCCGTCCGGTCACAACCTGGCGTATTCGCCGAAGATGTGGCGAACGATGTTCGAGGAGTTCGGTGACACGGTCGGGCTCAACCTCGACCCTTCGCACCTCATCTGGCAGATGATCGACGTCGGGGCGGTAATCGACGAGTTCGGTGAGCGCTTCTACCACATCCACGCAAAGGACCTCGAGATCGACGAGAACGGGCTGTACGAGAACGGCATCCTGTCCCTCGGAATCGGTTGGCAGGTACCCCGTCTCCCCGGGCTCGGTGCCGTTGACTGGCAGGAGTTCTTCTCCGGCCTGTACCGCGTCGGGTACGACTACGTCATCTGCGTCGAGCACGAGGACCGCAAGTGGGAGGGATCGGACGATCTCATAAAGCGAGGCTTCCTCCTCGCTCGGAACGTGCTCGCCCCCTACATCGTGTGACCTGATGGCGATACCCCGCGTCGATGCATACGACGTCATCGTCGTGGGCTCGGGATCGGCAGGCTCTCCTGCCGCGATCGCCGCAGCGCGGGCAGGCGCGCGGACCCTGCTGATCGAGAAGCTCCCGTTCCTCGGTGGAACCTCGACCGCGGTCCTCGACACCTTCTACGGCTTCTACACGCCGGGGTCGCGGTCGACCAAGGTCGTGGCGGGGATCGGCGACGACGTCGTCGCGGGGCTCGAGAGCATCGGTAAAGTCGTTCGACGGGCGAACACGTACGGCGCAGGAACCGGGGTCACGTACCTGGCTGACCACCTCAAGGTCGTCTGGGAGCGCCTCGTGGAGGAGTCCGGGGCCGATGTCCTCCTGCACGCGTTCGTCCAGGACGTCGACGTCACCGACGGACGGATCAGCGAGCTGGTCGTAGCGACCAAGGCGGGTCTGCGACGGTATGCGGCCTCCGTTGTCGTCGACGCCTCCGGTGACGCCGATGTGTGCTTCCACGCCGGCTTCGGGTTCGAGCTCGCAGGGACGATCTCACCTGCCCAGACGCTCACCACCACATTCCGGATGGTGAACGTCGACCACGACCGGCGGGCGACGATCTCGAAGGACGGCCTCCACGACCTCATGGCCCAGGCAGCGGACTCCGGCGACTACGACCTCCCTCGTCGGGAGGGGAGCGACCACGTGACACCGATCGACGGCATGACAGCCACGGTGATGACACGCATCGACCAGATCGAGCACGACGCCCACGGCATCAGGAACGCAACGGATCCCGAGATCCTCACACGCGCCGAGATCGCCGGCCGTCGTCAGGCCCTCGAATACGCCAGGTTCCTGGTTGATCGTGTGCCGGGATACGAACACGCCTCCCTCGTCGCCCTCTCGAGCCAGGTCGGCCTGCGCGAGACGCGTCGTGTCCACGGTGACTATCGGATCTCGAGGGACGATGTGCTCTCCGCCCGTCAATTCGACGATCAGATCGGCCTCTGCGGCGCTCCCATCGAGGATCACCACGGCTCGGGCGGGTCAGGCACGACGTGGGAGTACCTGCCGGACGGCGAGGCCGTCGGGATCCCGTTGTCGACGCTCATCGCACGCGACTCCTCCAACACCCTCGTGGCCGGGCGATGCTTCTCGGCGGAGCACGACGCCCAGGCGTCGATCCGGTCCATGGCCCAGTGCATGGCCATGGGCCAGGCCGTCGGAACACTTGCCGCCCTCGCGGCGCGTGCCAGCGGAGAGGTCCGTGAAGTGCCCTTCAACGCCCTCGCAAACGCCCTCGTGGACGGCGGCGCCATCCTTTCGATGGAGGCCGTTCGATGACCGTGCGCACCGTACTGGGGGATGTCGATGCCTCGAGCCTGGGGGCCGTGTACATGCACGAGCACCTCATCCTCGACAACGCCCTCATCGCCAATGACTACCCGCACATCCACCTGCCATCCGTCGAAGAGGCCGTCGCCGAGGTCACGCCGTGCGCATTGGAGGGCGTCGGGTGCATGGTCGATGCGATGCCTGCAGCCGGCGGTCGCCGCCCCGGACGCCTCGCAGAGATCAGCGAACGCACAGGCGTCGCGATCATCGCCATGACGGGACTCCACACGCCGAAGTACTACATCCACCACCCCTGGGCGTTGACGGCGGAGCCAGACGTGCTCGCTGATCTGTTCGTCGCCGACATCGTCGAGGGCATCGACGAGTACGACTACACAGGCCCCGTCATCGAACGCACCACGGTCAGGGCAGGGATGATCAAGGTCGCGACCGAAGGCCCGGAGCTCACCGACCGCGAACGTCGCGCCCTCACGGCGGCAGCCGACGGTGCGAGCCGAACAGGTGTCCAGATCCTGACCCACTGCGAGGAGGGCGTGGGTGCGATGGAACAGCTCTCCTTCCTCTCGGAACTCGGATTCCCGCTCGAGCGGGTCGTCGTGTCCCACACCGACAAGGTCATGGACCTCGGCTACCACCGCGACATCATGGCGACGGGCGTCTTCGTCGAGTACGACCAGGCGCTCCGACGCCCGCCCGGGAAGTACAACGACACGGCGAGGGTCGCCGCGGCGATGGTCCGCGAGGGCTTCGGCGACCGGATCATGTTCGGCACCGACGGCGCCCGCAGGACGCTCTGGTCGAGCCTCGGCGGAGGCCCCGGACTCGCCTGGATGCGGACGGGGTTCATCGATGCCCTCGCGGCACATGGCGTCAGCGGAGCCGAGATCGACACGATGTTCACCACGAACCCCCAGCGGTTCCTGACGATGCATGAGGCACTCGCATGACGATCACGACCCGCGGCGTGAGCAAACTCGCAGTCGGCCCCGACACCCTCGGTCTCCGGGAGTTCACGGTCGCAGATCCCGGACCGGGCCAGGTGCTCATGGAGGTGATCTCGGCCGGCATCTGCGGAACCGATCTCCACATCGCCGATGACGAGTTCCCCTCCAATCCTCCCGTGACGATGGGCCATGAGGTGACCGGCGAGGTCGCCGCTGTCGGCGATGGTGTCGATGAACGCCTCATCGGTGGCCGGTATGCCGCCGAGACATATGTGACCTACTGCGAACGGTGCACGGCCTGCCGGACCGGCAGCCCGAACCTGTGCAGCGAGCGCCAGTCCTTCGGATCCCATGTCGATGGTGCGTTCGCTCGGTGGTTGGTCCTTCCCGTCCGCAACCTCCATCGACTCCCCGACCACGTCGGTCGGTTCGCCGGTGCCATCGCCGAGCCCCTCGCGTGCGTGGCGAATTGCCTGTTCGATCCGCCCGTGATCGACGCGGGTGACAGGGTGCTCGTGACCGGGCCGGGCACCATGGGCGTGCTCACCGCACAAGCTGCCCGTGCAGCAGGAGGCCGGGTCACCCTCGCAGGCCTGGCCACGGACCGAACACGGCTCGACGTCGCCGAGACACTCGGGATCGATGTTGTCGTTCTCGACGGTACGAGTGCCTGGACGGAGTCCTTCGACGTCGTGTGCGAGTGTTCAGGCGCGGTCGCCGCTGCCACTCTGTGCCTGGACGCGGTGCGGAAGGGTGGCCGCTACGTCCATGTCGGGATCTTCGGCACCCCGATCACGATCGACCTCGACCGGATCCTGTTCAAGGAGATCGTCTACACCTCCGGCTTCGCATCCACTCCCGGTTCGTGGGCACGGGCGATGGCTTTGCTCGAGGCAGGTCTCGTCGAGCTCGATCCACTCCTCTCGGAGGTCGTCCCGATAGCGCAGTGGCAGCGTGCGTTCGACGCGACGCGCAGGGGTGAGGGTATGAAGTTCGTCATCGATCCACGTTCCGAAGAGGAGTGAGAATGGCTACACAGGTTGAGCTCGTCGGCCCGAGTGCAGTGGTCACAGGAGTGTCGAGGGGGATCGGTCGTGCCACCGCGGTCGCCCTGGCTCGCGCCGGGGCGAACGTCATCGGCGTCTACAACAGCGACCACGATGGAGCTACCGCCGCCAGGGAGCAGATCGAGGCGGAGGGACGCGAAGCCGTGATCATCCAGGGCGACACGAGTGACCCAGACCTCGCGGGGCGGTTGGCTGAAGAGGCCGTGGAGCGCTGGGGGAGCCTTGACATCTGGGTCAACAACGCGGCCCGTCTCATGGTGAAACCTCTCATCGAAACCACGAACGACGACTGGCACGGCCTTCTCGGAGCAAACCTGCACGGGTTCTTCTACGGGAGCAGGGAGGCGGCGAGGGTCATGTACGGTCAGCGTCGGGGCCGGATCATCAACATCACTTCGGCGGCCGACATCCTCGTGGTCGCGAATCTCGGTGCCTACATCGCCGCGAAGGGCGGCATCCTCGGCCTCACGAAGACGCTCGCACTCGAGGCCGCCGAGCACGACGTGACCGTGAACGCTGTGTCGCCTGGTGCGACCGACACGCCGCTCAACCTGAAGGCGTACACGCCTGAGGTCCGGGCCACGTACGAGCGTCGGATCCCGCTCGGGCGGATCGGCTCGGAGGATGAGGTCGCGGACACGATCGTGTTCCTTGCGTCGACCGCGTCGAGGTACATCACCGGACAGGAGATCGTCGTCGACGGCGGCCTCGTCATCAACGGGACGGTCGGGCACGCACTCGATGATTGAGACGACCCGTGATGCGATCGCCAACGGCGTGCTCCCGAACGTCGACGCGGTGCTCCAGGTCCGTGAGGGTGTGGCGTCGCCGTCCGGGACGCGGTTCGTCGACCTCACGCCGACTCGCGGCATCGCGCTGCGCATCCTCCCTGATCGTGGCTTCGACGTGGGATCTGCCCACTTCAACGGGTTCCCCCTGGCGTGGGTCTCGAGGATCGGAGAGGTCGCCCCACTGGCAGCGCCCATCGAGATGGAATGGGGCGATGCCTTCGGAGGTGGACTCGTCGTGACGTGCGGCCTCCGGAACGTCGGCATGCCGTCGGAGGGTCACGGCCTCCACGGGACGTTCTCACACCTGAGAGCAACCGGTGTCTCCATCGAACGTGTCTCCGACGGCGAAGGACATCTGCGCGCTAGCGCATCGATCGTCGATGACGCCGACCCGTGCGTCCTACGAGTGGATCGAACGATCGCGACCCATGCGGGCGTAGGCAGGATGGAACTCACGGACGTCACGACGAACCTGGGGTCGGCAGCCACGGAGGCTCCACTCCTCTACCACCTCAACTTCGGGTACCCGCTCTGGTCGGGTCGTGCCAGCCTCGAGATGGCGGTGGAGCGAACGGTGGCGAGGGACGAGGCATCGGTGCCGGCGATCGACGCATGGACCAGTCCGCACCCCGTCGGTCAGGGACCCGAGTGGGTGCTCGAGCACGCTCCCGTGACGGTGGACGGGCGAGCTGCCGCACGGATCGTCAGTCCCGACGCAGGCATCGAGGTTGTCGTGTCGTGGGGAACCGACACCCTCCCTTTGGTCAACCAATGGATCGACGGAAACCCCGGCATGAACGTGCTCGGCATCGAACCTGCGAACTGCACAACGCGCGGCAGGGCCCACGAACGTGCATCGGGGACCATGCCGATGCTCGAGCCCGGCCAGGACCGCACCACATCCATCGTCGTCGAGGCGCGTCTGTTGTGAGCAATCCCGCCATCACCGCTGTCATCTGGGACGTGGACGGAACGCTCGCCGACACGATCCCCCTCTGTGTCGAGGCGCTCGCAACAGCGATCTCGAGCCACGGCGGTCCCGACCTGTCCCCCGACCAGATCATCGGGAGATTCGGCCCGTCCGAGGAGGGGCTCCTTCGCAACGAACTCGGCGATCGGTGGGTGGAAGCGATCGAGACCTATCTCGACGAGTACGAGCGAGCACATCACGACGCGACCCTGGTGTTCACCGAGGTGCGGGATCTCATCCTCGCCCTGGCGGAGGCGGGAGTGCCGATGGCGGTCGTGACCGGCAAGGGTCCGCGAAGTGCCGCGATCACCCTCGACCTCATCGGTCTCGGCGATGCGTTCGAGCACGTTGCCGCAGGCTCGATGGACGGTCCTGTCAAGTCGACGGAGATCCGTCGGATCATCGGCGCGTGGGGTCTCGAACCAACCAGGGTCGCCTACGTGGGTGATTCCCCGTCCGACATCACCGAGGCACGTGCCGCCGGTGTGATCGCCATCGGTGCGGCGTGGAAGCCCGGTGCCGACCCCTCGATCCTCGAACCGCACGAACCGGACGCAATCCTCCTGTCGGAGTCGGATCTGGTGTCGTGGATCACCTCAGCCCTCGACGGTGACCCGAACTGAGCCCCGTCGATCACAGGTCCGACGCTGCAGCCTCGTCGAGGAAGACGATTGCGTTCTCATGCCGACGAACGAATGACGCAGGGACCTCCGAACCGATCGGCCCCTCGAGGGCGGAGCGAACGATCGCCGCCTTGTGGGCACCGGTCGCAAGCAGCCATACTGCGGACGCACCGAGGATCGGCCCGAGACCGAGCGTGACGCCCCATGTCGGTGCGGTCTCGGCGCCGTAGCGGGAAGTCGCCGCTGCCGTCTCGGCATGCAGTTCGACCACCCGCGACGGAGCATCCGACGGTGTTCCCGGTTCGTTGATTCCGAGGTGCCCGTTCCCCCCAATGCCGAGGATCACGAGATCGATACCCCGTTGCGCCTCAACGTCCATATCGGCGCACATGGCATCGAGATCCTCGGCGGCGGTGTTCCACGTGAGGAGGCGCGCGGGTGGCTTCTCGAGTCGATCGAGCAGGTCGCGCTGGAGCATATTGTCGCATCGTGCATGGGACCTCGGGGGGAGGCCGAACTCATCGAGCAGCATGATCGTGGCATCGGCGAGGCTTCCGCCCCGATCGGCGAACGAGCGGTAGACGGGCTCGGGAGTCCGTCCCGTCGGGAGGACGATCCGGGCAGCCGGGTTCGATTGCACAGCGTCGATCAGGTGTCCGGCTACGGCGTCGGCGTACTCGTTGCCGTGGTATACGACGACGTTCAGGTCACGCCTCCGTCACGATGTCGAAGATGGATCCTGTGTCCTTGTCGGCAAGGATCAGCTTCGACCGGCCGTCCGGCAGCACCTCGGTCTTCACGATGGGGTGCCCGTCGTGGTACGAGACATTCTTCGCGATGCGCGGCGTTTCCCCGCCCCTCCACTCGACGTCCACCGGTTCCCAGTTCCGGGTCTCGGCGGAGCGGTACGCGGCATCCATGACCGCGTTCACGACGTAGCCGTCGTAGAACGTCTCCTGTGGATCCCGGCCCGCATCCATCGCATCGAACATGTCCGTGAACATGTCCACGTACCCGAGTTCGGCGACCTCGTCACCCACCGGGAAGAGCCAACCCTCGGTCGACTCGAGCTTCTCGGCCACATAGCCGTCGCCTCCCCCGGTCGTGTACATCTCGTACCCGGTGCGAAGGAAGTGGTTCATCCAGATCGTGCCCTCGGTACCCGCCACCTCGTCGCGCAGGTCCATCCCGCCTCGGAAGGTCCAGCTCACCTCGAACTGGCCGAGCGCACCGGACTCGAACCGCACGAGCACGACCGCATTGTCCTCGCCCTTGATGGGATGCACGAGCGTGTCCGTCCACGCCATGACCTCGACGGGCCTGTTGCCTTTGCCGACGAAGTTGCGAATGATCTCGATGCAGTGGCAGCCGAGATCCACGATTGCTCCGCCTCCTGCTTTGTCGGCGTCCCAGAACCACGCGCTGTGCGGGCCGGGGTGCGTCTCGCGCGATCGCACCCATGTCACGTCCCCGATCGCCCCGGACTGGACTGCAGACACTGCCTTGAGGGTCTTCGGTGTGTAGACGAGGTCCTCGAGGTATCCCGCGAACACGCCTGCCTCCTCGACCGTGTCGAGGATGCGCTTGGCCTCAGCGGCATCGCGGGCGAGCGGCTTGGTGCACAGGACGGCCTTGCCAGCGCGCGCCGCCAGGGTGATCGCCTCCTCGTGGAGGAAGTTGGGGAGGGCGACGACAACGACGTCGGTGTCGGGATGGTTGATCGCGTCCTCGAGCGACGTCGTGTGGTTGGGGATGTCCCACCGTTCCGCGAAGGCTGCGCCTCGCTCGGGAGAGCGGGAGTACACGACGCTCACCCGGTCGCGGCTTCGCTGACCGTGGAGTGTCATCGTGTAGAAATCACCGATGAGACCCGTTCCGAGCATCGTGATCGATCGTGCGTGCATGACATCCTCCCGTCATCAGTTGTCTAGACAACCATAGCACCTCGGCCGGTGCGCCCCGGGGGGCCTTGCTATCGGCTGGCGGCCCATTCCCTGACCATGCGGTCGAGGGTCGGGAGGGTCACGAGGCCCGATCCGAGGACGACATCGTGGAAGCCCTTGATGTCGAACCGGTCACCGAGCGCGGCTTCGGCCTCCGCTCGCATGCGCTGGATCTCGATCCGGCCGATCATGTACGACAGAGCCTGTCCGGGGAACGACAGGTAGCGATCGATCTCCTGGACGATCGCGTGCATCGACATCGGTGAGTTGTCCGCCATGTAGTCAATTGCGCGTTGCCGACTCCATCCGAGGGCGTGCATACCGGTGTCCACGACGAGGCGGCACGCACGCATCGAGTCTGCCGACAGCATGCCGATCCGGTCGAGCTCGCTCGAGTAGAGGCCCATCTCGTCTGCGAGGCGCTCCGTATAGAGGCCCCAGCCCTCCGCATAGGCGCTGATGTTGCCGTGGCGCTGGAATGCGGGCACGTCGTCGCCGAGCTCCTGGGCTATGGCGATCTGGAGGTGATGCCCAGGAATGCCCTCATGGAACGCCGTCGACTGGACCTCGAAGGTCGCCCACGACGTCGGGTCTGCGGTGTTCATGAAGAAGGTTCCCTGGCGTGATCCGTCCTCCGCAGGGGGGAAGTAGAACGCAACAGGGCCGTGATGGGTCTCCTCCACGAAGCAATCCGACGCGGGCAAGCGACCGAACCAGTTCGGCATCTCCGCCTCGGCCGCAGCAAAGGCTTCCTCTGACTGCCTGACGACCTCCTCACCGCTCGTGTGGTGGAGCGCAGGATCGTCTCGCAACGCGGCGAAGATGTCCTCGAGTGAGGTCGTCCCCAGGACGGGGCCCGCGATCTCGATGTACTCCGTTGCGAGACGAGCGATCTGCTGGAGGCCGATCTCATGGATCTCCTCCGCCTGGAGGGGAAGGGTCGTGTAGCGCTCGATGAGGCGGGCGTACACAAGGTCACCCTCGGGCAGGTAGTGGAGGCCCGCTTGGTCGTCGCTCCGCGCGATGGGGCCGACATGGTCCCTGATCACATTGCGGTACCGCTCGAACGCCGGGCGGACCTCGTCCGTGACGATACGCGCTGCCCGCTCCCGCCATGCCTCGATGTCGCCCTCCGAGTACTCGGCCGGCATCTGGGCACGCAAGAACGCGTCCTCCTCGACGGGCGCTGCGAGGATCGCATCGATCTGCTCCACGGTCCTCGTCACGGCGAAGTGAGCATTCACCCTGCCGCTCGAGATCCCTTCGCGCAGACGGTCGGAGGCGTCGTCGATCATCCGCGCGATGGCCGAGTACTTGGCAAGCATTCTGTCGGCATGCTCGGCCGTCTCGACCGACATCTGGGGTATCGCGACCTGGAACACCGCTTGCGGCCCGAAGATGGGATCGACACCGAACTCGGCCTGGCGCATCTCGAGAACCGCTGCGGAGGTCTCCGTCTCGAAGATGAGGGTGTCGCGGGTGATACGATCCGATGGATCGAGGGCGTCTCCATTGAACGCTCGCGCCCTCGCCGAGAACCCCCGCAGTGCGGCGATGCGCGCATCCTCACCGCGCCGGGTCACGTCGTCGGCTCGATCCATGAACCGGTAGTCCCCGAGCATGTGCGCTTCCATCGGGTGGGACTCGAGCGCGTACTCCCAGTACTCGTCCGCCAGTCGTCGCAGCTCGGCGTTCATCTCGTCTCCTCGCAAATCGGCACATCGGAATCGTATTGGGCGTCGCGTCCCTGAGGACACGGATCGATGGAGTGATCCATGTGGAGCCGCAACGGTCGGATCCGGGGGGTATCGTTCCGCGTCCATGGATGAACCACACGACACCGCGCAGCCGCCGGTCATCTCACGGATCCGGACGCTCAGAACCGTCGAGTCGGAGCTCGTCCACAACCTCGAACGCTGTATCCCGCCCGTGGACCAGCATCGCAGGGAACTCGAACGTGTGCGCTCGGAGCTGTCGACGCTCGAGTCCACCGAACGTGACTATGCGGTTCCACCGCCGAGCGGCTGAGCAGCGGGTAGCGTGTCGGGATGGCAAAGCGAACCTATGAGAACGAGACAGTCCGGGTCTTCTGGAACTCGGAGATCTGCATCCATTACGCAGCATGCCTGCGGCTCGGCGAAGGAGTCTTCGACACCGGTAGGAGGCCGTGGGTCGATCTCAGCCTCGCCGACACCGAGACGGTGGTGAGCGCCATCGAAGCCTGTCCATCCGGCGCCCTGCGCTATGAACGGCTCGATGGTCAACCCGGGGAGCAGCCCGACGTGCCGACGACGGTCATTCCGTGGCCGAACGGGCCGCTCATGGTTCGGGGTGACATCGAGGTCAACGACAGGCAGGGCGAGACGTTCGTTGCAGGTCCACGGGCGGCATTGTGCCGATGCGGTGCGAGCAAGAACCAGCCGTTCTGTGACGTCAGCCACCGCGCCATCGGCTTTCGCGACTCACCGCGTGCGACCGGATCCCGCGAGGATGCACAACGGCCGAGCGACATCAGTGACGTCCCGCTCGGATCCTGACCTTCCCGCAGATCGTGCAGATGTGTGAAGCAGGCCCTGATGAGGCTGCCGTGCCGTGGTCGAACGTGTGTTGGTGCTCCTGACCCCGAAGGCCTTCGTTCACGGGAACACGATCGAGGTTGAAGAAGCCCCTTCGTCGGGCAGAGTCGACCGTACGGAGCCATCTCGAGGTCTGGGGAGCTTCCTTCTCCACCCTCGGGGAACGTGCCGTCTGCGGGTTGGGAGAACGCGCCTGATCCTGCCCCGGGGTGCGTGCCTTCTTGAGGAAGCGCGGCCTTTCCCAGCGGATCGAACGCGCTTCGGCCGATGGAAGCCCCTTGGGACGCTCCGGGCTCCTCGGCTTCTTCTCAGCGCTGGCCGCGGAAGATCCACGCGTCACGATGGTGTGTGACGAAAGGGTGGCTGGATCATCCGGTCTGAATACCAACCGGTCGCCCTCGGCCTCGAAGGAGAACCGCTTGGACGTGATCGGCGTGATGGTCACCTCGGCGAGGAGCCACGAGCCCAGCTCCATGTCCTTTGTGCGCAGCGCGACTGAGAACGTGTCCACGGTCAGGGTCACAGCGAGGGGTTCGGGTTGGCTGGGCACCTCGATGAAGCCGGAAACCACGATCGGGCCGCTGGTAGTTTGCGGGTCGTCAGACCGCGAGCGCTTGATCCGCGGGATGCGCATCGGAGAACCCCTTTGTGGACATCTCCCCGATTGTGCTTCGGCACGCGAGGCGATGCGGTTCAATCATTCCGCGACCCCGTCAGGGCTCGGGCTGCGTTCCGGGATGATTCAACCGCGGCGCAGTGCGTCCCGGATCTGGGTGAGCAGGACGATGTCCTCGGCGGGTTCCTCGACGGCGTCCTCCTGGCCCCTCTCGGACCGGGCCCTCATGAGGTTGTACGGCTTCACGATGAAGAAGAACAGGGCGAGCGCGACGACGAGGAAGGTGAACACCGCGTTGAGGAAGCTGCCGTAGAGGATCCTGGACTCGTTGATCGTGATGGACAGTGTTCCGAAGTCCGGTTGGCCGAAGATGGCTGCGATCAGCGGAGTGATGATGTCCGCAACCAGCGAGCCGATGACGGCGGCGAACGCAATGCCCAGCACGAACCCCACCGCGATGTCGAGAAGGTTGCCCTTGAGGGCGAACGCTCTGAATTCCTCGATCATCTTCTCATGCTCCTGTCGCCGGTGGCATGGACCCTACCTG
>DATHUV010000116.1:0-7006 GCA_035461905.1 Acidimicrobiia bacterium
CCCCAGCCGTGCCGGGATCGACGACACCCACGACGTGCTCGCCGTCGACCACGATGTCGGCGTCAGCGACCATGCCAGCCGTGACCACCGTTCCGTTACTGATGAGTTTCCGCACGCACGTCCTCCCTTCAGGGAGACGCCAGGACCGGTGGGATGATCCGGGTACCGCCCTCGGTTGCAACGGGTATCTCCGGCATGGAGCCTTCGAGGCCTCTCAACACCGCGTACATCACCGCTGCGGGCTGTAGCGATGGGTCGTCCCCGTCCCTGGCAGAAACTCCCGTTTCGGCCGAGACCAGTCGGAGGGAACCGTCGAACGACGCCGCTACCGCCGGAGACGCGTACTCGATGGTCCCGTTCACCGAAAGCTGATGGGTCTCACCGTCGAACCGGCCGAGCATCGTGGTCACGTCTCCGTCGCGTCGCATCATGAACGCGTTGGACGCCTGGGCGTCGAACTCGGACCTGTCGAGGTACAGCCTCGGCTTGTCCTCGTAGGGCTTCCCTGAGGTGGGACACGCAGTGACGCAGTTGCCACATTCGTTGCAGAAGTCCGTGAGCACGGCGATCTGATACGGCTGATCCACACGGAAGGCTCGCGCTCCCGTCCGTACGAGCGAGCCATCCGAGACCGTGAACGTCGGGACGTCGAGCTCGAACGTCTCCGTGGTGTAGGTCATGAGCGCGAGGTTCGGGCACACGCCGACACAGAGGCTGCAGATGGTGTCGCAGTCCACACAGCGGCTCGCCTCGGACCGGGCTTCCTCCTCGGTGAACACGAGGGCCGTCTCATCGAATGTGTGGCGCAGGGTCAACGGGGTGAACCTCGTCGGCACCCGGTACTCGCGACGCGCCCGGCGAATCAGGAGACCGGCCATGTCGTCGATTCGCTGCATCTCGGCGTCGACAACCTCCGGGACGTGTGCGACCGCCGCCAGGATCGCTGTCGCCGCGGCCTTGCCGTCCGCTGCGGCCTTGACGATGGACGACGGCCCGTGGGCAGCGACGTCGCCACCTGCGTACACGCCGGGGATCGAAGACTCGAACGTCACGGGATCCACGTCGATGTATCCCCTCGGCGTCAGGTTCGGGGGCGTCTCGCCGAAGAAGTCGAGGAGTGAATGTTGGCTGATCGCCAGGATCATGGTGTCGAGTGGTATCTCGAACTCCGAGTTCGGCACGTCGTACGGGATCTTCCTCCCGGAGTCATCGCGGTCCCCCCGATACTCGGTTCGTGTCGCGATCAGGCCGGCGAGTCGCCCGTCCTCGACGTGGAGTGCAGCGGGATTTGCCCCTTCGACGATCCTGACGCCCTCCTCGAGGCATCCGTGGACCTCCTCGGGGTCCGCCGGCATCTGGTCGATGGTGCGCCGATAGATGATGCTCACTTCCTCTGCGCCGACGCGAAGGGCCGATCGGGCGCAGTCCATGGCGGTGTCCCCTGCGCCGATGACACCGACACGCGACCCGATGGGCATGGGGTCGTGCTCTCGCACGCTCCGGAGGAACCGCAGCGCATCGATGACGCCGTCGGCATCCTCTCCTTCGAAACCCAGATACTTCGGAAGTTGCGCGCCGACAGCGACGAACACGTGCGAGAAGCCCTCGTTGTGCAGGTCCGCGAGCGAGAAGTCGATCCCTGCGGTCTGGTTGTATCGGACCTCGACTCCGAGCTCGTCGAGGATCGCCATGTCCTTGTCGATCTCGTGCTGAGGCAGCCGATACTCGGGGATTGCACCACCCACCATGCCACCGGGATACGGGTGCGCCTCGAAGATGGTGACGGCGACACCGGCGGATGCGAGCTCACGTGCCGCCGAGATGCCGGCCGGTCCTGCGCCGATGACAGAGACAGCGTGCCGCACAGCGAGCCGCGGCACCGGCACCGTCGGTTCCGTCTCGTGGGACATGATGTACCGCTTCATGTCGCGGATCGCGAGCGGTTGGTCGAGATGGGTGCGGATACACGTCGTCTCACAGAGGTGGTCGCAGACCCTGCCGAGGATCGCCGAAACAGGGTTGTCGGCACGGGTGATCCCGATCGCATCGTCGATGCGGCCCTCGCGAACCGCCCTCATGTAGGCAGGGACGTCCTGATCGACGGGACACTCATCGACGCACGGTGCCTCGATACAGTCGAACAAGCCGAGCGTGCGGTCCGTCTTGGACCGATGGGTGCGGAACGAGTCCTTGAGATACCGCCAGTCGCCTCTCACGTCGTGCGCGTATCCGGCGAGGTTCACCCTGGCGAGCGTCCGCAGGACGATGGTCGCGAGGATCCCGGCGTCCTCCTCGTCGAACCCGCTGTCGAGCGCCCATCGCCGCACCACGTCGGGCGTCGGATCGTCGTACCCATCGGCGAGGTACGCGGCGAGTGCGTCGGCCTGGTCATCGGAGAACGCCAGATCGGAGTCCTCGAGGACCGCCGTCGTCAACATCCGGGCAAAGGATCCGAAGTGGCTCCCTTCCACTGCGGTGCGGCCGACGAAGTCTGCGAGGTTCGCTGCCTGTGCCTTGTCGAGGTTGAGGTTGACCTCCTCGATGTATTGGGGCAACCGCAAGAACCCGCCGGTCTTGAGGAGATCGGAGCACACGGTGATCGTCGCCATCCCCGCAGTGAGGAGATCCGAGACGTTGAACGCATCGGCGCCTCCTGCGAACGAGAGCAGCAAGTCGCCTCGGAACTCCTCCGAGAGGCGGAGCGCGAGGTTCGTGGTGACGGCGTGCAGCGCCCGTCCCGACAAGTACATCATCTCGTCGTCCGGGAAGACCGAACGGTGGTTCTCGACCTCGAGGGTGTTCGAGAGCTTCAGGCCGAAGGTGAGGCCCTCGTGGCGTGCGATCCTCCTGAGGTTGTGGATCATCGGAACCGCGTCGACCCACTTGAGGTCGTGCCCGAAGGCTGAATCGGGGATCACCACGTCGGAGAACCCGAGCTCGTCGTTGACGATCGTCCGAACACGATCGGCGCCGAGGAGGGTGGGATTGCACTTGACCGAAGTGTGGAGGCCACGCTGTTCGAGGAGATAGGTCGAAATCTGCTCGATCTCCTCCGGCGGGCAGCCGTGCATCGTCGACAGGGTGATCGTGTTGGAGAGTTGCGACGGTATGGAGATCCCGCGCACCTCCGGATACCGCTCTGCGACGATGTCGATGTACGGCTCGAGGTACCCCGATGCGTCCCTCATCACGTCGAGGTACCACTGGACGTTCGGCTGGAGGATCCCCTCGAGGTCGTACCCGACGCTCATGTTGAAGATCATCCCGGGCGTGTCCCCTGGGAATCCGAGCCTCCGGTGGAGGGCATGGATGAGGACCCACGCACGTAGGTACTCGTCGAAGGACTGGTGGATCTTCAGCTCCTGGGACCACTCGACGTTGTATCCCTCGTCCTCGAGGTCGATGCACGGCTTGTTGACGTCGAGTTCGTCGAGTGTCTGGACCGTCTTCAGCTCGATGAACCGCGCCCCAACCAGCCACGAGACGACGATGTTCTGCGCCATCTGGGTGTGCGGCCCCGCGGCGACACCGAACGGCGTCTCGAGCAGTGTTCCGTAGTTGATCGTCCGGAATCGGTCGGCTTCGCTCGGAGTGAAGAACGCGGCGCGAGGGATGCCGAAGATCGAGTCCTTCCGCTCGATCTCAGTGAAGACCCAGTCTGTGAGCTGCTCCATCGTGATCGGCTGGAATCGGTCCGACATCGTGATCTCCCCCGGCTACAGCCGTGCATGCAGACGGATGGCCTGCTCCTTCGCCTTCGCCCTGATCTCGGCAGCATCGACCCTGGTCGGCGCACCGTCGGTATAGACGACCTCGCCGGCGACCTTCACCTCGAGGGGACGGATGCCCGCTGTGAAGACGATGTGCCATGGGTCCATCGGATCGTACGACCATGTGACCTCGTCCTCGCGGGCCTCGGGGACGAGGGTCCATCCGTTCTCCAGCCAGGACCATGCGGGGTCGGGGCCGGCGGTGACGTCCACCGATCGCTGCATGACGTAGGCGAGCCGGAACTCCTCGATCATGTTCGCGCCGATGCCGTCGGTGCCGAGTGCCACCGGATTCTCGAATCGCGCGGGATCGGCATAGCCGACACCGTTGTTGAGGTTGGACCGGGGGTTGTGGAGGATCGTTCCCTCCAACCCGTGGTCGTCGGCCAGGTGGACACCGTGGCTGAGAAGCCACCGGCCGTTCGTCAGGCCAGCGAGGCGTTCGGGAGCGGCCACGTCCCCCGGGCCCTCCGCCACGTGGATGTGGACGCCGACGCCGAACTCCTCGGCGAGTGCGGCTGCCGCCTCGAGCGTGTCGTCGGTGCAGGTGAAAGCCGCATGGACTCCGACGAGGCCACGTCCGCCCTCCTCGAGGAAGCGTCGATTCTCCTCGAGGCCGCGCCGTGCGCCGTCGGAGCCGTGACGATCCGTCACCCCGTACGCGCTCACGACGCGGACGCCGACTTCGGCACACGCATCCGCGATCATCGAGAGTGATCCCTCGATGGCATTCGGGGTCTCGTTGTGATCGATGATCGCCGTTGTCCCTGCTTCGAGGGCCTCGAGCGCTCCAAGTTTGGCGGACCACTCGAGCATCTCGAGGTCGAGCGCCGCATCGAGGCGCCACCACACCTGCTCGAGGATCTCCTGGAAGTTGGTCGCCACCTCTGGCGGGGCCGGCATGCCGCGTGCGAGCTCGGAGTACAGGTGGTGGTGCGCGCACACGAGGCCGGGGGTCACAGCCGTCACTCGGTCACCTGCCTCGATCGGTGGGCGGTCCGGGTGATCGCTTCCTCCATCGCATCCTCCAAGGGCGGTCCCCTCCATGGTACGCCCCAGAGCGTCCGCCGTAGCGTGTGCGGGTCGCACATCTGGTTGAATGGAGGCATGGATCTGGCGTCGTTCGTACAGGGGCTACCGAAGGCTGAGCTCCACATCCACATCGAGGGGACGCTCGAACCGGAGATGCTGTTCGAGCTCGGGACACGGAACGGGATCGACTTGCCGTACGCCTCCGTGGACGATCTCAGGGCCGCGTACGAGTTCACCGACCTGCAGTCCTTCCTCGACATCTACTACCTCGGTGCCGCGGTGCTCGTCACCGAGGAGGACTTCCACGACCTCCTCCTGGCGTACCTCGAGCGGGCGCATCGCGACGGTGTGCGTAGGGCGGAGATCTTCTTCGACCCCCAGACCCATACGGCCCGCGGCATCGGGTTCCCTGTCTTCATGGGCGGGTTCTCTAAGGCGATCGATGTGGCCGGCGAGCGGTGGGGGATCTCCGTGGGGCTCATCATGTGCTTCCTCCGCCACCTGCCACCCGACGACGCCCGAGCCACCTGGGAGGCGTCAGAGCCCTTCAGGGATCGCCTCCTGGGCGTTGGACTCGACTCCTCGGAGATCGGCTACCCGCCTGAGCTGTTCGCAGACGTCTACCGGGAAGCTCGCGACGCCGGTCTCCACGCCGTCGCCCACGCGGGTGAGGAAGGTCCTCCCGAGTACGTGACCGGTGCCCTCGATTGGCTTGGCGTCGAGCGCATCGACCACGGTGTGCGGTCCGAGGAGGATCCCGAGCTCATGGCCAGGCTCATCCGCGAGCGGGTGCCCCTCACGATGTGTCCGCTGTCGAACGTGAAGCTCAAGGTGGTGGACCGGATCGAGGATCACAGCCTCAAGAGGCTCCTCGAGCTCGGCGTGCGGGTGACGGTCAACTCGGACGACCCCGCGTACTTCGGGGGATATGTCCTCGACAACTACCTCGCCGTGGCCGAAGGGCTCGACCTCACGAGGGATGACCTCGTCCAGCTCGCACGGAACTCGATCGAAGCGTCATTCCTCCCTGATGCCGAACGTGCCCGGCTCCTCGCCGAGCTGGACTCGGCAGCGTCGTCGGAGCCGATGGAGCGCCTCGGCTGAAGGTCACGCCTCCGCCGACGGATACACGTTCGTGGCGTAGTCGTCCTCGGCGCATTCGATCAGGTAGTCACGCGTGTACCCGAGCGCACCGAGGTTGCCGTGGTCGAAGATGACCTCACCGACCGTCGGGTAGATCGACCGATCGATGCGAGCGTCCGGATCCCACAGGCGACCGCGGTTCAGTGCCTTCCCGCAGTGGATGAAGGCCTCTCCCACCTCGACGACGAGGGCCAGGGCCGGTGTATGGCCCTCGACCGTCATCGTCGCGAGGAGTTCCGGATCGGTGGTGAGGTGACCCCTGCCGTTGATCCGCATCGTCTCATCCATTCCGGGGACGAAGCAGAGCAACGCGACCGATGGGTTCTGGAGCAGGTTCGTGAAGGTGTCCGCCCTGCGGTTCCCTGCACGTTCAGGTATGGCGAGCGTCGACTCGTCGAGGACCGTCACGAAGCCTGGCGGATCCCCCCTCGGAGACACGTCCATGTTCCCTTCGGCGTCGGCACTCGCCACCGTGACGAACGTCGTCAGAGCAAGAAAGGCACGTATGTGTTCGTCGATGACCGTCACCGATTTGTCGTACATCATCTGGCGTCCGTCGCCGCGCAGCGCGCGGTACTCCTCGATCGTGTCGATGGTGTGAGAATTCCAGGCCATCGGTCCCTCCGTATCGACTCGTGCGCCTGAACCCTAGGAGGCGCGGCCGGTGGCTGCGACGGCTCGATCGCACCTGCGGATCGTGCGCCGGTCACGACCGCTGCGTCACACGAGGACGATCACCTTCCCGCGGGCGTGACCCTCCTCGAGGTAGCGAATGGCGTCAGGCGCCTCGGCCAGCGAGTAGGTGCGATCGATCACAGGGACAATGGATCCCTCCTCGAGCATCTGTGAGAGCACGAGGAAGTCCTCCTGCGTGTTCTTGGCGAGCATCGCAGACGATTTCCGTGAGCGACCGATCGAGGAGAGCGCGAGTCCGGCGAGATACGTGATCGGACCGATCCAGTTGCCCATATCGGCCTGTCCCACGCCGACGAGACGACCACCCGGCTCGAGCACCCTCCGGACGGCGGAGGTCGAGTGATTGCCGATGATGTCGATGATCA
>DATHUV010000117.1:0-10894 GCA_035461905.1 Acidimicrobiia bacterium
CACCCACCTGCTCGGCGTTCCGCCTGCCCCGTGGGAGTGGGAGCGGCTTGTGCTGTTCCACGCCTCGATCGCCAGGATCAAGATGATCCCCCTCGCCGGAGCAAACGTCCCGAGCCTGGGGTCCTTCAAGGACCAGGACCACATCCCGTTCGAGCTCCGGTCGCGCTAGGCGGGCGGTGGTCCCGACGGAGTCAGCGGCGACACGTCCCGGCGAAGTTGACGCGACATCGGGTGGTTCACTTCCCGTAGCGCCGCTCCCGACGCGTGAAGTCACGCAGGGCACGAAGGAAGTCGACCCTGCGGAACGCCGGCCAGTACACGTCGACGAACGAGTACTCGGCGTACGCGGCCTGCCACAGGAGGAATCCCGACAGCCGTGCCTCGCCGGAGGTTCGCAGGACCATGTCGGGGTCCGGCAGGTCCGAGGCATACATCCGGGACGACAGGGTCTCCTTGTCGATGTGGCCTGCCATCTCGCTCGCCCCGACCCCGTCGTTCGCGAGGTCGCTCACGAGATCGCGCACCGCATCCACGATCTCCTGCCGACCTCCGTATGCGAGGGCGATGGTCACCCGTCTCGAACCCGTCGAGCACCGTTCCTCCAGGCGTTTCGCCGCCTCGACGAGGTTCGAGGGCAGCAGATCGAGGCTCCCGATGAACTTGACACGGACATCGTGTCCGGCCGAGGACTCGGGAATACGATCGAACAGCTCGATCAGCACCTCGTAGTAGGGAAGTAACTCGCTCTCGGGCCTCGCGAGGTTCTCGGTCGACAGCAGCCAGCACGTCACCGCGTTGATCTCGAGGTCGGCAGTCCACCGGAGGAGATCCTCGAACTTCGCCATCCCGACGCGGTAGGACGCTTGGTAGTCGGGAAGCCTCTGATGGTGCGCGTACCGTCGATGGCCGTCGTGAATGACTCCGATGTGGCGGGGGAGCGCCTCCGTCGGGAGGTGGCGGACGAGGCGATCTTCGTAGACCCGATACAGGGGCCTGAGCAACGATTCCTTGACTGTCACACTCGTCTCCGTCGGGTTGCCGCCCCAGAGCCCTCCCAAGACTAGGAGTGCAATCCGTCCGGCTCACAGACTTCTCGCGCAGATCTGCAGTTCGACGTCTCGGATCCATCCGAACGGGGTACGCTCCCTCCGATGGACGCACCTCGGTGGACACTCGGCAGGATGCAGAACCCGGTTCGCGGGTTCCTGCACGGTGCTGCAGCCATCGCGGCCGTCGTCGGCACCATCTACCTGGCGGTGATATCCCCCACGACGAACGTCCGGATCGGTTCGATCGTCTTCGGACTCGCCATGGTCGCCCTGTACACGACGAGCTCGCTCTACCACGGGGTCCCGTGGAGCGACGCGTGGAAGAAGCGGATGCAGAGGCTCGACCACACGATGATCATCGTGCTCATCGCAGGCACGTACACGCCCGTGGCGATCGTGGCACTCAACGGATGGCTCCAGTGGGCGGTGCTCGGGATCGCGTGGGGAGCCGTAGCGATCGGCGCACTCCAACACACCTTCTTCCCCACGGACGGCCAGGTGTTCTCGATGGCACTCGGCATCACCATGGGGTGGCTCGGCATCGTGATCGGATGGAAGTTCATCGAGTCCCTCGGCTGGACGGCTGCGATGCTCGGCCTCATCGGCGGAGTGATCTACACGACCGGGGTCGTGCTGATCGCCACCAACCGCCCCCGGTTGTGGCCCCGCGTGTTCTCATACCACGAGCTCTTCCACGTGATGGTTGTGACGGCGACCTCCATCCACTTCGTGATGGTGTCGCGGTACGTCCTACCGCTCGCGGCCTGAGGCCAACCACCAGTCCTGCGAACCGACGGCCCTACGTTTGGGAGCCGTCCGGCAAGCTGGGACCTGGCACGCGGATCAGGAGCAGCCTCGCCTCCTCGTATCCGCCATTGTGGAATCCGTAGGTCTCGCCCTTGTCCACGTGGAGCACGTCGCCCTGGCCCAGGTGGAACGAATCCTCCCCGACCGTGAACTCGACGTCCCCTCGGAAGCAGATGTAGATGCGGTGATCCTTGGCATTCTCCCGCTCGGGTCGTTCCACGCCAATCGGCAGGACGACCTCGGCGAACGAGGCGAGGGTGAAGGCCTCCGGGGTGAGCTCGCGAAGCTGGATGTCCCCGAAGGAGAAGGGTGCCTGATCCGCATATCTCCTGAGTTCCATGTCTCCAGCCTACCCACCCCCCATGAACGTCCGGCTGGCTGGAGGAGGCGCTGTGAGAGCGGGGTCCTTTCCGTCAGCTGCCCGGTCCGAACACCCTGAACGTGCGGTAGCCGTCGATCGCAGCGATGTACGTTCCGTCGGGCCTGCGTACTGCCGACACGTGATGCATTCCTGCCGAATTCCATCCGGACTCGGATGCCTCGATCACGGGATTGTCGGTCCTGGGAGTCTCTGCGTATCGGGAGGAGGTGAGCTCGTCGATGCGGATCGCGACGACTGCCCTGCCGTAGCCGTCGGTATTGTCCTGGGCGAAGCGGAACAGCTCGCCGTCATGCTCGATGACGCCCCCCGCCGAGCGCGCCTTCGACACGTCGCCCTCGACCACAGGGCTCGATGGGTGCTCCATCCACGGTCCCAGCAGTGCATGTGCGTGGAACAGGCGAAGCGTGTCGTCGGCCCTCTCCCCGGAGTCGGTCGCGAACAACCACCATCGCCCGTCGAACTGGAAGATGGTCGGATCCGCGAATGCACCGTCGAGGATCGCCGCCTCCCGGGTCCAGTCGCGAGGAAAGTTCGTAGCGCGGTAGAGAATGACCTCGCCCGCTTGGTTGGACTCGGGAACCATGAAGTGGCTCCCATCGACCTCGAACACCTGCGGATACGAGAGGTGGAACTGCTCTTCGAGCACGACGCCCTCGGATTGCCAAGCGACTCCGTCATCGCTGCGAGCGAGACCGATGACACCCTTCTCACCGAAAGCACCGTCGTCGTCCCGTCGGATGATCTCGTAGAACATCAACCACCCGTCGTCTGTCGCGACGAGGAACGGATCCGCATAGCCGTAGTCCGGAACATCGCCTCCCCCGTCAGTCGTCAGTACGGGGTTACCCGCCGGAGGATCCGCCAGGTCGAAGGGAGTCTCGCCGACCCCGATCCCGATCGCCCACTCCTCCTCGATGCCCGTGAACGGGATATCGAATCTCTGGGCAGCGACTGCCATGATCGCCACGGCGGCGATGGCGCCGACGATGATCACGGAGAACCGACCACGGCGGCTCACGATCGCATCCCGTGTGGATCTCGTCGTCGCCTCATCGGCCCGCCCGTGATCATGGTGTGGCCACCTGCGGCGCCAGGGTCGTGCTCGCCGTGTCGGTCGAGCGAGCCACGCACAGCGCCAGGTACGTCCACATCAGGATCATCGCGACGATGCCGGGGACGGCATCAGTCACAGTGAGGACATACACGCAGGTCACCACGGCGACGGTCACGCTGGGAGGAAAGGCGAGCCGGTCCGCCATCGACACGAGCACGACCATCGCGGGGATCATCAATGGGAGGGTATTGAACAGCGTGTTCGGATACACGAGCAGCATCAGGAGAGTGATCAGCGAGAACGAGAGAAGGGTCGTACCGGCGTCGCGGCGGCCCCTCCACACAAGCCAGGCCGTACCTCCGGTCAGCAGCGCAGCCGCCACGATGTACGGCGGATACATGATTGAGGCCACGGCGCCACCATCCGTTGGCACAGCATCCAGCAAGCGTCTCAGGAACCCGTTGAGCGAGACGATGACGGGATCGAGTGCGATCTCCGGTGGCCTGTCGCGCGGCCCGAAGGTCACGAACTCCGAGAAGACTCCCGGCCCGAACACGGCCGCCGCCACGACCGAGGAGGCGGCTATGGCGACGAGCGCTCCGAGGGTCGCTCGTGCCTTGCCCATGATCATGAGCAGAACTGCGGGGATCACGAGCAGGTGCTTGAACACCGCCCCGACACCGAGGAGGACACCGGCGATGAAAGGCCGGTCCACGACCGTCGTGTATGCAAGGGCGAGGAACAGGAGGGCACCGAAGACGATCTGGGCGAGTGCGAACGCCTGGATGACCGGCCCGAACGCGAAGAACAACACCCCCATTTCCACCAGCCCCATGACACCGGGACGAAGGGGGAACGCACTGTGCACGACGACGATCGTGACGACGAAGAGCGCGCCCTGAATCAGGTACTGGAGGACCAGCCCGGTCGTGTAGCTCGACACGCCGACCGGCGCGAGGACGAGCGCTGTCTGGGGTGCGTACCAGAAGCCGAATCCGTCGCCCAGCCAGTCGGCTGGGACGCCCGCTGTCCGTTGGATCTCTTCGAATGTGGGGAGGAGTGCCACGGGGTCATAGAAGGACAAACCCTCGACGGCATTGCGTCCGACCGTGTAGAAGACCGGGAAGTCCCACGGGGACGGCGTGACGACGTTCCGATAGGCGAGTACGGCGACGACACCCACGAGGCCGACCAGTGCCACGACCTCGACCACATCGGCGGCGGAACGCAGCCGAGGCGGGAGCTCGCGCACCTTCCTCCTCCACAGGATGCCGAACACGACCACCACCGCGATCGCCAGAGCGAGCCTGACCAATGCGTTGCCTCCGTCCCGTGAAGTCGGGACAGTACACCCTCGCGGCCCAACGACCAGGGAGTGAAGCGCTGATCCGGCACGCCACCGGGAATCTGTCACACCCGGGTGATACGTTGTTGGTATGGAAACGAAGACACTCTTCAAGACATACCCGGCGACCCTTGCGGAACCGCTAGACGACCGCGCGATCGAGGCCCTGTTCAGCGACGCTGGTCTGCCCGTCGAGGTCGTCGACAACTGCGGGGACGCGTCCTGCCCCGTGTGCTTCGGAGCGGCGCACGTACGAGCAGCCTGATCGCAAGGTGCCTCCTACGAGGTGCGGCCTGCGAGGCAGCGAGTTGCGGCGCCCGATGCCGGGGAAACGAACCACGATCACACGGAGCTGAGGCGCTCCAGCAGGGAGGGGATCTGGGCCTCCACCGATGCCAGGGATCCACCGCCGTGCGTGATGCGGGCCCTCACGGACGCCGCCGGATCGATCAGCTCGATGTCCGAGGTGGTGAATCGATCGTCGAGTCCGGCGAGCTCTTCACCGTCGAGATCGTCCAACGTCCGACCCTCGGCGACGAGGGTCGACACGACCCGCCCGACGATGTGGTGTGCCTCGCGAAAGGGCACGCCCCGCCCGACGAGGGCTTCCGCGAGGTCGAGCGCGGTGACCCATGAGTCAGGTGCCGGCGGATCGAAGCGGGCAGTCGCGATCATTCCGGTGAGTGCGTCGAGGGCGCCCGCGAGTGTGTCGTCCGCATGGAACACCGAGCGTTTGTCCTCCTGGAGGTCGCGGTTGTAGGTCAGCGGCAGACCCTTCTGGAGTGCCATGATGGCCGTCAGGTCGCCGATCACGGACGCCGTCCTTCCCCGCACGAGCTCGGCGATGTCGGGGTTCTTCTTCTGCGGCATCGCCGAGGAACCCGTCGTGTAGGCATCCGAGAACGTCACCCACCGGAACTCGGAGGAGGCCCACAGGATCAGTTCCTCGGAGAGTCGTGAGAGGTGGATCATGGCTTGTGCCGCGCACCACACGAACTCGGCCGCCTGGTCCCGCGACGAGACGGCGTCCATCGAGTTGTCGAACACCGCACCCATCCCGAGATGGCGTTGCACCGCAACCGGATCGAGCGGTAGCGACGAGCCGCCTGCAGCCCCCGCGCCGAGGGGCGACTGATCGATGCGACCGCGGACGGACCGGAGTCGTTCGATGTCCCTCAGGAGCATCCAGCCATATGCGAGAAGATGATGGGCGAACGGCACGGCCTGGGCCTGCTGGAGATGGGTGTAGCTCGGGATCACGGCAGGACCGGCCGCCCTGGCTTGGTCGATGAGGGCCGCGATGAGGCCCCTCACCTGGGCGGTTCGATGGTCGATCGCGTCGCGGAGGTACAGCCTGAGATCGAGGGCGATCTGATCGTTTCGTGATCGGCCCGTGTGGAGCTTGCCTGCGACCTCTCCCACGAGCTCACCGAGCCGCCGTTCCACAGCCGAATGCACGTCCTCGTCGGTGTCGAGCCACACGAACCGGCCCGAGGACGCCTCTGCGGCAATCGTGGTCAGCCCGTCGACCAGGGTCTTCGACTCCTCGCTGGTCACCAGACCGACCTCGCCGAGCATCGAGACGTGCGCGATCGAGCCCCTCACGTCATGGGGCAGCAGACGCCGATCTGCGGTGTCGACCGTGAAGAGCCACAGTGAGTCGGACGGTCGGTCGTCGAACCTTCCGCCGGACCACAAGGTCACGAGGACCTCCTGAATGAGTCGTCCGAGATCACGGCGTCACTCACCCGCGCCGAGCCGCTTCTCGGCGAACGTGCGAAGGCGCAGCGACTGCAGGCGGATGAAGCCTTCGGCGTCGGCCTGGCGATAGACGTCATCGGCCTCGAACGTGACGGTCGCCTCGTCGTACAGGCCGTGGGTGTCGGATCGTCGACCGTCGACCGTCGCCTGACCCTTGAACAGCTTGATCCGTGCTTCGCCCGTGACGGGCTTCTGGAGGTCATCCATGAAGTGTTGCAGCGCTTCGCGCTCAGGAGCGAACCAGAACCCGTTGTAGACCATTTCCGCGTACCGGTTCGAGAGTTCGTCACGCAAGTGCGCCACCTCGCGATCGAGCGTGAGGGACTCCACGGCACGGTGTGCGTGGTAGATGATCGTGCCGCCCGGGGTCTCGTAGACCCCCCGACTCTTCATGCCGACGAAACGGTTCTCGACGATGTCGACGCGTCCGACGCCATGGTGCCCACCGATTCGGTTGAGCGTGGTCAGGAGCTCGACGGGAGGGAGCCTGACACCGTCGACCGATACGGGATCGCCCTCCTCGAACCCGACCGTTACGTACTCGGGGTCGTCGGGAGCGTCCTCAGGGTCCACCGTCATCTTGAACATGCCTTTCGGTGGGCCCGCCCACGGATCCTCGAGCACACCGCCCTCGTAGGAGATGTGGAGGAGGTTCGCGTCCATCGAGTAGGGCTTCTCAGGCGTGACGGGAACGGGGATTCCATGGGTCCTGGCATACGCCACACAGTCGGCACGTCCCTTGAGATCCCACTCTCGCCATGGCGCGATGACCTTGATGTCCGGTTTGAGGGCGTATGCCGAGAGCTCGAAGCGCACCTGATCGTTCCCCTTGCCGGTTGCCCCGTGGGCGATGGCGTCGGCTCCCGTGGCAATCGCGGCACGCACGAGACCTCTCGCAATCACGGGGCGTGCAAGTGACGTCCCGAGCAGGTAGTAGCCCTCGTACAGCGCCGATGCCCGGAACGCCGGGAACACGTAGTCCTTCACGAACTCCTCGGTGAGGTCCTCACAGATCGCCTCGACAGCTCCGGTTTCGAGCGCCTTGACGCGTGCCTCCTCCACCTCGTCCCCCTGTCCGACATCGGCGGTGTATGCGACGACCTCGGCCCCGTACTCCTCCTGGATCCATCGCAGGATCACCGACGTGTCGAGCCCTCCGCTGTATGCGAGGACGACCTTCTTGACGTTCCTGACCATCTGTCTACTCCGTTCCCTCGAGGCGTCGGACGATCGTCCCAGCGTCCTCATCGTCACCTGCGATCACGAGGATCGTGTCGTCACCTGCGATCGAGCCCAACACGCCATCGACCGCCGCTACATCGATCCTGCTCGCAACGAACTGGGCTGCACCGGGCGGAACCTTGAGCACCAGGAGCTTGCCCGACACAGCGATCGACGAGACGAACTCGTCCATAGCCTCGTGGAGGGCTGCGCGGTCCTCGTCGCTGGCGGACTCGTTCACGAGCCTGTACACGGTGCGACCCTCCATCCTGACCCTCGTCGCGCCGATCGCGTCGAGGTCCCGAGAGACGGTTGCCTGCGTGACGTCGAAGCCCTGGGATGCGAGGGCTTCCCTGATTTCTTCCTGGCTCGTCACGTCGCCGGCGGAGATGACGCTCCGGACGTGGCGTCGACGCGCCTCGGTGTCGACCCTCATTGCGCAGGCTCCGCCGTGACCATGGTCCCGACGCCCTCTCTCGTGAAGACCTCGAGGAGGACCGCATGCTGGACGCGACCGTCGAGGATGTGGGCCTGTTCGACACCCGCCTCGACGGCCTCGACACATGAGCGGAGCTTCGGGAGCATTCCCGCGGACACGGATCCCGAGTCGAGCAGTTTCTGCAGCTCCTGGGTCGTGATCGCCGACACGAGGGAGTTCTCGTCCCCAAGGTCCCGGTAGAGGCCCTCGACGTCCGTGAGGTATACGAGCTTCGAGGCGCCGAGGGCGACCGCAAGCGCCGCCGATGCCGTATCCGCATTGAGGTTGTACGTCCGTCCGTCCTGGCCTCGGGCGATCGGGGCCACGACAGGGACGTAGCCTCTCTCCTGGAGACCGAGGATGAGGTCGGGGTTCACGGCGGTGACCTTCCCGACGAATCCCAGCCTCTCGTCGAGGGGCTCAGCGAGGAAGAGGTTGGCGTCGAGTCCCGAGACCCCCGTGGCGACGGCTCCATGGTTGTTGACGAGGCGAACTATGTCGGGGTTGATCTCCCCGACGAGCGTCGACTGGACCACGCGTATCGTCTCCTCGTCGGTGATGCGTAATCCCTCGACCCACTGCGGCTCGATGCCCCGCTGCCCCATCGCCTTCGAGATCTGGGGACCGCCGCCGTGAACGATGACGATCCTGATCCCCACGTAGTGCAGCATCGCGACATCGTCCGCGAAGGACTCCCTGAGCTCGTCGTCGACCATCGCCGAGCCTCCGTACTTGACGACCACGGTCGTCCCACGGAAGCGACGAATGAAGGGCAGGGCCTCGGAGAAGATGGCGGCCTTACCCATCGTCGAGGCGATCCTCGGCTTCGCCACCGACGGCGTCGTGTGTCCGGTCATGATCGCTCCCCGTTGAAGACGACGTACTCAGGTGTCAGATCGGTCGTGACCACGGACGCACTCCCAGGTTCGTCGCCCATGATGATGTCGATGACGAGATCCCCTTCCTCACACTGGCCGAGCAGGGCTCGCTCGTCGTAGTCGGATCCGACGCCGCTGCGGAACACCGGCACCCCGTGGTACCGGATCTCGATGGCATCCATGTCCAGGGGCTCCTCCGACGTTCCGAGGGCGCCGACGATCCTTCCCCAGTTCACGTCACCTCCGTAGAAGGAGGCACGAACCAGTGCCGAATCGGCGACGAGCCTTCCGAGGTATCGAGCGGTCACATCGTCCCGCGCTCCCCGGACCTCGATGAACACGACACGCGAGGCTCCTTCAGCGTCGCGTGCCATCTGCTCCGCGAGATCACGACATACGACATAGAGGGAAGATTCGAGCTCATCCACCGAAGGCGCGATCCCTGACCTCCCTGAGGCCATCGCGATCACCGTGTCATTCGTCGATTCGCAACCGTCGATGTTCAGCGCGTTGAACGTGCGGTCCACGGCGCCCGACAACACCCGCTGCAGGTCATCCTTCTCAACGACTGCATCCGTTGTCACGAACGCGAGCATCGTGGCCATGTCGGGACGGATCATTCCCGCTCCCTTTGCCATCCCGCCGACGACCCAACCACCGCCCGAGTGGACGGCCGTCTTGGGAACCGAATCCGTCGTCATGATCGCCTCCGCGGCGAGGGCACCAGACGCTGCGTCGGATCGGGCGAGCGAAATGGCCTCGGTGATGCCCGCTGTGACGGCGTCCATCGGAAGCTGGGTACCGATCGTTCCCGTCGAGCACACGAGGTACTCGCCGCGGTGGCCGCCCGCCTCCCCCGCTGCAACGGCGACCATCGTCTCGGCGTTCTCGAGGCCACGGAGTCCCGTTGCGGCATTGGCACAGCCCGAGTTGATGACGACGCCCCGCATCAGGGACGTGGCCGCGAGGTGGTGCCTATCGAGGAGGACGGGAGCCCCTGCTGCCTGGTTCGTGGTGAACACAGCGGCTGTCACCGCAGGTGCATCGGCGAGGACCACGGCGACGTCGCGGCCCGACCGCTTCACCCCAGCGCTCACCCCGGCTGCCCTGAAACCCTCCGCCGCGACGACACTCACGGCATCCAACCCGTCCGAGGGAGGCCCTCGGTCTCGTCGAAGCCGAGCATCAGGTTCGCGCACTGGATTGCCTGACCCGCAGCGCCCTTGACCAGGTTGTCGATGGCGGTGATGATCACGGCGGTGCCCGACCGCGTATCGAGGGCTACGGACACGAGTGCGTTGTTCGACCCGACCACCCAGCGGGTCTCGGGTGAGCCCTCGAGTCGACGGACGAACGGCGCATTCCCGTACCGCCCATCGATGGACCCGATGAGGTCGCCGAGCGTCACTCCCTGCCGCGCCCTGGCGTAGATCGTGGACAGGATCCCCCGCTGCATCGGGACGAGGTGGGGAGTGAACAACACTTGGTGACGCACGCCCGTCAGGCTGTCGAGTGCACTCTCGATTTCGGGCTGGTGTCGGTGCTCGAGCACCTTGTAGGCCTTCACGGACTCGTCCACCTCACCGAACTGGAGGGCCTGGGAGACTCCCCGCCCGGCGCCGGAGACACCCGACATGGAGTCCACGATGATCCCGGAGCTCTCAACCAGCCCGTCGAGCACCAGGGCGCCGAGACCGATGACGGCGGAGGTTGGGTAGCAGCCGGGCACGGCGACGTTGGATGCACCGGCGATGGCCTCCCCGAACAGCTCCGGAAGGCCGTACACCCAGCCGCCGAGCTCATCGGGATACGGGTGGGGAGCGCCGTACGCCTCCTTGTATCGGGCATCGTTGTCCAGCCGGAAGTCACTTCCGAGGTCGATGACCCTGGCCCCCTGCGAGCGCAGCGCGATTGCCGGT
>DATHUV010000118.1:0-8946 GCA_035461905.1 Acidimicrobiia bacterium
GCCGATGGCCGCCTGGATCGGGACGTCGAAGAGCTGCCTCGGTATGAGCTCGCGCAGCTTGCTCACCATCGCCTTGCCGTATGCGTAGGCCTTGTCCCTGTGGACGATGGTCGAAAAGGCGTCGACGGACTGGTTGTTGAGGAGGATGTCGACCCTGACGAGCTCGGATGGGCGGTAGTCGGCGGGTTCGTAGTCGAGTGACGCATACCCACGTGTGCGTGACTTGAGTTGATCGAAGAAGTCGAACACGATTTCGGCGAGAGGCATGAGGTAGTGCAACTCGACCCGTTCGGGCGACAGGTACGTCATGTCGCCCATCTCCCCGCGCTTGGTCTGGACGAGCTCCATGATCGTCCCGATGTAGGGGGTCGGGGAGATGATCATCACCTTCACGTACGGTTCCTCGATGCTGGCGAGCGAGCCTGCATCAGGGAGGTCCTGTGGGCTCTGCAGCCTCCTCTGGGATCCGTCGGTGAGCGTCGCGACGTACTCCACGGACGGCGCGGTCGACACGAGCTCGAGGTCGTACTCGCGTTCGAGGCGTTCACGAACGATCTCCATGTGGAGCAGGCCGAGGAAACCGACGCGGAACCCGAAGCCCAGCGCCTTGCTGGTCTCGGCCTGGTAGACGAGCGAGGAGTCGTTCAGCCGGAGCTTGTCGAGGGCCTCCCTGAGTCGCTCGAAGTCGTCGCCGTCGGTCGGGAAGAGGCCGGCAAAGACCATGGGCTTCGGCTCGGCGTATCCGGCAAGGGGGGCGGTCGAGGGGCGGTCCCTGTGGGTCACGGTGTCACCGACACGGATCAGGTCGATGTCCTTGACTCCCGTGATGAGGTAGCCCGCCTCCCCGGCACCGAGGCTTTTGATGGGTTCCATGCGTGGACGCCGGATGCCGATCTCGTCCGCGGTGAGATCCACGCGGTTTGCCATGAGACGGATCTGGTCCCCCGTCCGCAACTCGCCGTCGACGACGCGAACGAGCGCCACGACACCGCGGTACGTGTCGTAGTACGAGTCGAAAACGAGCGCACGCAGTGCCGAGCCCGGCTCACCCTCGGGCGCCGGCAAGCGATCGACGATGGCATCGAGGAGCTCGTCGATGCCGAGCCCCGACTTCGCCGACACGAAGAGCACGTCCGACACGTCCCCACCGATGACGCTCGCCACTTCCGCCGCGACACGGTCGGGATCCGCGGCGGGAAGGTCGATCTTGTTGACGACCGGGATGATCTCGAGTCCGGCGTCTATCGCCATGTAGGCGTTCGCAAGGGTCTGTGCCTCGACACCCTGTGACGCATCGACGAGGAGCAGGGCTCCTTCGCATGCCTCGAGGCTCCGCGAGACCTCGTACGAGAAGTCGACGTGACCTGGTGTGTCGATGAGGTTCAACTCGTATGCGATGCCCGAGGGCGCCGCATAGTCGATGCGTACGGCGTTCGCCTTGATGGTGATCCCCCGTTCGCGCTCGAGATCCATCTCATCGAGGAGCTGGGCACGCATGTCGCGCCCCGCGATGGCACCGGTACGCTCAAGGAGTCGATCCGCAAGGGTCGACTTCCCGTGGTCGATGTGGGCGATGATGCTGAAGTTGCGTATGCGCGCCTGATCCATCGGTGTCTCCGGCGGGGGAACCGCCATTGCGGCAGGGCAACTGAGTGTACCGTTGACGAGCCTGGCTGCTATCCTGCCGGGGTTCCACCCACCTCGAGAGGTTTCATTCGGTATGGCCAACATCAAGTCACAGATCAAGCGCAATCGGCAGAACGAGACACGCCACCAGAGAAACAAGGCGATCCGTTCCGAGCTGAAGACCCGCGTCAAGCATGTCGTCGACGCGGCAGAGGCAGGCGACGCCGCCAAGGCCGAGGAGTTGCTCAAGGTTGCCCAAACGCGCTTCGACATGGCAGTGACGAAGGGCGTCATCCACAAGAACACGGCGTCGCGGCGCAAGGCTCGCTTGACCGCCCAGGTCCGTTCGCTGCTCGGCTGAACGACCGATGACCGCACACGAGGGCACATGGCTGACCCCAGCGGCCCTTCGCAAGCTCGAGGACGAGCTGGCATACCTGACGTCCACGGGACGTGACGAGATCGTCCAGCGCATCGCTGAAGCCCGGTCACACGGCGATCTCAAGGAGAACGCCGAGTACGACACCGCGAAGAACGATCAGGGCCTGATGGAGGCGCGCATCCGCCAGATCACGCACCTCATCGAGAACGCCAAGATCATCGAGGCCGCGAACTCGGGGGTCGTCACGGTCGGCACGATCGCGACTGTCGTCGACGACGACGGCGATGAGATGGAGTTCTTCGTCGCCCCGGCCGAGAACAAGCTCCCCGGCATGGTCCTTGCCTCCCCCGACAGCCCACTCGGCGCAGCCCTCATGGGAGCAGCACCCGGTGACCGGGTCACCTATGCCGCACCGGGCGGGACGTTCGCCTACACCGTCACGTCCGTGAGGTCACACGAGTAGGGACGTCTGCCTCATCGACTCATCCAGCGGCACATCGCCACGGTGAGCCGTTCGAGCGTCACACGGTGGGTCGCCTCGGGCTGTGTCTTCAGGGTGAGATCGGCCTTCGCGATCGCCCGCACACAGTTGCCGAGCGCTTCACCGTTCGCCCGGGTCCGGGATTGCCACACCTTCTTCGTCCCATAGCTGGTCGGGTTGGCACCCGACCATGACGTGAACACGTCGTAGTCGGGTGCAACGGCGGCGAGCGACCGTCTCCGAACCTCTCCCTCCAGGTACGCCAACAGCAAGAGGGGATGTTGGTGCTGGAGGAAGTCGCTGAGTCGTCGGAGCGCCTGTGGCTGGTCTCCCGTCATGATCGCGTCACCGAGGAGCCACATCGGCTCGTCAGGCCGGTTCGTGAACCGGCTCTCCACGTCAGCCGCCGTGATCGTCGTTCCGCCGATCGCGAGCTGGTCGAGGGCTCGTCCCATGGCGGACGTGTCCGAACCGAAGCGTTGCATCAGTTCCGTCCGGGCGTCCTGGTCGATCCGCAGACCGCGATGCTTCGCCTCATCCGCGAGCCACGCCGCGGCATCCCGCTCCGTGATCGCCTTGATTGTCAGCGAGTCACCGGTGAGCACCCGCTTGATCGCTGTAGGAAGGCTCCCGATCGCGACGAAGACCGCCGACGCCTGTGACGGATCCGACGCGGCCAGGAGCTCCGCAATCGTGTCGACTTCGTTCTTGAGAAGCGACTGCGCGTCGACCACGATGACGCCAGTCGCGCCACCGAAGAGTGACCCCGACTGGAGAGCCGGGACGATGCCCGCGACGGCGTCGCGCATCGCGCCGACCTCGTCCGCACCGGAGGTGCCCTTGGCGGGGACGTCGATACGGGTGGCATCGTCGACGCCATCGTCCGACAGGAGCTTCATCGCAGCAGCGACCATCTGCTCCCGCTCGGAGGGTCCCGCCTCCCGCGGTCCGATGACGCTGTGCCATGCCATGACAGGCACGGTAGCGGCTGCTCCCGCAGTGCGGACTCGTCACCCGAGTGGGACAACGATGTCACCCTCGATGTCGGTGTGGCGAACGGCCGTGCCCATCTCGGAGAGCACACCGACGACGTCCGGATGGGGATGTCCGTACGTGTTGGGCCCGTAGGAGAGGATCGCAAGGTCAGGTTCGGTTCGTTCGAGCCATCGGAGATCGGAGGTTGCCGCACCGTGGTGGGGAACGACGAGGACGTCCGGACGGACGTGAGGAAGCTCGTTCTGGGCGACTGCGCCGATGTCGCCGGGAAGCAACGCAGAACGGCCTGCCGTGACGAGGAGCACCACAGATCCATCGTTGTCGCTGAGGAAACGCCGGTTGGGTCCGAGCACCTCGATCGAGAACGCTCCAATCGTGGTTCGGAATCCGCCAGCCACCCGGCGGACGGGAATCTCCCTTTGGGAGGCGACGAGGGCGAGCTCGTCGAGGGCGCCATCCATCGCGAACGCTGGCATCCACACCTCACCCACATCCATCGACCCGAGCAACTCTCCGAGACCGCCACTGTGGTCGGAATCACCGTGGGTGACGACCACGACGTCGAGCGACGAGACGCGATGCCGTCGAAGCGCACGGACGAGGATGTCGGGCCTCCTTCCCCCGTCCACGAGGACGGCCCTACCCGACGGATCCTGAAGCAGGATCGAATCCCCCTGACCGACCGCCAGCGCCACCATGGTCGCACGGGACGGCCATGTCGACGGAGTCGTCGTCGTCGCCATCAGGATCACCGCCACAGCCGCGACGCCGAGTGGACGTGACCGCCGAGCGCCCGCGAGCACGCCGACCGTTGCGGCACCGATCGTCCCCATCGCGGAGAGCTGTGGCCCATCCGCCGCGATCGAGGCCACCTCGAGGATCGCCGCAGAACCCGCACGTGCGGCTGTGCCGAGAAACCCGACAGGGACAACGACGCACACGAGGGAGACCAGCGTGGTGAGGGTCACGATGGGCGCGGCGACGAGGTTGGCGAGTGGTGCGACGAGCGGCATCGTCCCGAACACCGCCAGGATGATCGGGGCGACGGCCAGCTGGGCGCCCACCGTCGCTCCCAGAGGCGTCCAGAGCCACCTCGGCGAGCGCCGGCGCACGGCGGCTACACCCACGAGTACTCCAGCGGTCGCCGCAACCGAGAGGGTGAACCCAACAGACGTCAGGAGGTCGGCCGAGAACAGCACAAGAACCGTGACCGCAATGCCGAGCGCCATCCACGGATCCGCCGGAACGCCGACCAGCCCACCGGTGAGCGGGACAGCAGCCATGACGCTTGCGCGCACGACCGATGGCTCCCACCGTGTCATCACCACGAACACCGCGAGGCCCAAGAATCCAAGGAGGGCCCTCGACCTCGGGTGGATCGAGAGTGGAGCTCCGAGCACCCACAACACGGCGAGGAACAGCGCGACGTTCGATCCGGAGACGGCGACGAAGTGGGCGAGCCCAGCCCTGCGCAGGTTCTCCATGTGCATTGCGGGGATGCGGTCCGTGTCCCCCATGAGCAGACCGGTCACGAGGCCGTCCACGGGATCGTCGCGGCCGAAGACTCCCCGGACCCGATCGCGCAGACCGTTGCCCGCCCTCATCAGAGGATTGGCAGTGCCGTCGTGGCGAAGCATCTCGGTGACGCGAAGACGCCCGGCAACGACGTCATTGCCGACCCTGCCGAACGCATCTCTCATGACGCCTTCGACGACAACTCGATCACCCGCGTTGATGTGACGGGGCAGTGGGCCGATCCCGAGCGGTGGTCCCTGCCACGATTGACCGTCGATCGCGATCGGCTTCCCAACCGCGAGCCACGCCCACTGGGAGGCAGGGTCCTCACGGATCATGGCCTCGACCTCGAAGGAGCCGACCGGTACCTCCGCAGCCTCAACTGCTGCCAGTCGACTCGATGCGGCCGCAGCCGAGACCGAGCCCCCCACGATGAGTACAGAGCCAACCACTCCGACGAGGACGAACCTCGGTCGGGTTGACACCACCCCGATGGCCACAGCGGCAGCAAGCACCGCGACTCGAACCGGCACAAGGGCACCGAGCGTCGTCACTGTCGCTGCAGCGACACACCACCGGCCGGGTACCGGGATCGATGTGATCACGGTTCCGCGATCGTGTCGCGCATCTGCGCGAGCTTCGCTTCTCCGATGCCCGGAACGTCGAGGAGATCCTCGACGGATGAGAACGGACCCCGTTCGGTTCGGAACGCCACGATCCGCTCGGCGAGCACGGGGCCGACGCCTGGGAGCGCTTCGAGCTCGCTCGCAGTTGCAGTGTTGATGTCGATGCCGTCGGCTGATTCCCCCGGCGACCCGCTGCCTTCACCGTGGACGGGAACGATGACGTGATCGCTGTCACGGACCTGCCGAGCCAGGTTGATCGAGCCCAGGTCCGCACTTGGAAGCGCACCCCCGGCGGCGGCGACCGCATCAGCCATCCGGGACCCGTCCGCAATCGAAACGAGACCGGGTCGTAGGACAGCTCCCGAGATGTGCACGGTGATGCTCGCCGGAATGCCGACGGTGGTTGGCGCTGCGGCGGATTCGGGGACCGCTGCCGTGGGTGGCGGTCCCATACCGAACCACATGAACCCGCCGAGGACGATGATGACGGCGACACCGATGACCGTGACAGCGAGGTTGGTGTGGGCGCGTTCCATGGCATCCCGCCGCCGCACGACGAGATCTACACGAAACCGCCGATCCTTACAAGACGCCCGGCCTAGAAGGGCAGCAGCACCGCCAGGCCCTCGACCACCTCGAGTTGGCGCTCCGACCAGTCGATGAGTTCGTCTCCCCACAGGAGGGTGATCGCCGCGAGCAGGTTGATGCCGCTGTGGAGCGCTATGGCCAAGGAGAGATCGCCCCTTCGGAGCGTGACCCATCCCAGGACGATGCCGAGTGCGAAGAGGCCCGGCACGACCGCAATCGCGTTCGGGTCGATGAGGTGCACGCTCGCGAAGACCGCTGCCGACACGATGATCGAGACCCACGCTCCGAACGATCGTCTCAGGATCGACAGGAGCATGCCGCGGAAGATGATCTCCTCGATGATCGGTGCTACCACCGCCACTGCGGCGATGATCAGCAGCTGCTCAATGAGGGTCTCGCTCGCTCCTGCGATCTCCGAGACGCTCTGATCCGGTGGATCGTCGCCGAAGACCCAGAACACAAAGGGAGCCGTGATCAAGGCGATGGCGATCTGGAGGAGCATGCCTGCGGGGACGCCCCACCAGTCCCCCGGTTTGACGACGAATCCCGTGTCCGCGGCCAATGACCCCGAGCCCCGACTCCGTGACAGCATGACGATCGCAACGACGCTTCCCGCCGCCTGACCGAGGAACACGAGGGAGAAAGGGATCGGATCGAGGGGATCCGCGCCGGCGATCACGACCGCGACGGTCACCACAAGGGATCCTGCGATACCTGCGACGAATGCGAAGAAGACATCCCGGATGCGCCACTTTGCGGACGGGAGGTATCCCTGAGGGCGTTGCGGCGGTGCGGAGGACTCCATCATGGCCGATGAACGATATGGGCTGCCTCGGCGTACGCCGCCCACTCGGCACCGATGCGACGGTATGCGTCGTCATGGCCAAGGCCGAAGGCACGAAGGCGTAGGTACTCGGCCACGTATCGCCACAGGAACCGCACAGCGCCTTGTTCACGCCACTGGCGTACGTGCACGAGCTCGTGGGCGGTGAGTTCGGGCATGGCGCCAGCCATCACCGCATCGACGATGTCGGAACGTACGAACACCGTCGACCGGATCGTGATCGCGGAGACTCGTTTCGCGATCAGGCGCTCGAGGACGGATGGCATCTGTCGGAAGCCCACCCCGTCCAAGGGCACGCCAGGCACATCGATGCCGGCACGGGACACGATGAGCGTCCCTGGTGTGATCACACCACGAGGCTGACGACGTTCGGGAGGCGAGCGACCACCTTGCGCGGCTCGGAACCACCGGTGTGTGCGAGGACTCGTTCCGATGCGAGGGCGAGCCTGACCGCCTCCTCCTCGGTGATCGTGACGGGAACCTCGATACGGTCACGGACCTTGCCGTTGACCTGGACGACCATGATCGTGGTCTCCTCGACGACGAGGTCCGGGTCGTACTCCGGCCACGGGGCGATCACGATCGAAGAGGTCTTTCCCATTCTGTGCCACAGCTCTTCCGCGACGTGCGGAGCCAGCGGTGCAAGGAGCCTCGGCAGCACCGAGGCCACGTCCGCAGGTACCCGCTCCTCGGCGACGAGGGCGTTGTTGAGCTCGAAGAGCCTGGCGACGGCCGTGTTGAACTGGAGGTTCGCCATGTCATGTGACACGGCATCGATGGTCTTGTGGAGCAGGACGCGGAGGTCGCCATCGGATGGCGCATCACTCACGAGGACCTCATCGGTCTCCTCATCGATGAAGTTGCGCCAGAGGCGCTGGAGGAACCGGTGGACGCCCACGATGTCGCGGGTGGACCACGGACGGGACGTGTCGAGCGGACCCATGAACATCTCGTACAGACGGAGGGTGTCGACACCGTACTCGTCGAAGATGTCGTCCGGGCTGACCGAGTTCTTCAGCGACTTCCCCATCTTGCCGTACACGCGCGTGACGGGCTCCCCCCGGAAGACGTACCCGTCGTCCGTTTCGACGACCTCTTCGGCGGGGACATATACGCCCCTCGCATCCTGGAACGCGTCGGCGAGGATGTAGCCCTGGTTGAAGAGCCTGCTGAATGGTTCGGGCGTGTGGACGTGGTCGAGGTCGAAGAGCACTTTGTGCCAGAACCTCGCGTAGAGCAGGTGCAGGACAGCGTGCTCGACGCCGCCGACGTAGAGGTCCACACCGTCGTCTCCCATCCAGTAGCGTTCTGCCTCCGGCGACACGAGGGCCTCGTCGTTGTCAGGGTCGAGGTACCGCAGGTAGTACCAGCACGAACCCGCCCACTGCGGCATCGTGTTGAGTTCCCTCCTATACGTGACTCCGTCGATGTCGACGTACTTCCACGAGTCCGGTGCCCTATCGAGGGCCGGAGTGGGTTCCGCATGCTCGTCGTCCGACGCGTGGGGCCGGTAGTCGTCGACCTCAGGGAGCTCCAGCGGGAGGCTCGACTCGGGTACGGGACGCAACTCCCCGTTGGGGCCGTGCAGGATCGGGATGGGTTCACCCCAGTAGCGCTGCCTCGAGAAGAGCCAGTCACGCAGCTTGTACGTGATCGTCCCCTCACCATGGCCGTTCACCGTGAGCCATTGGATGATGCGTGCCTTGGCATCGTCCACATCGAGGCCGTCGAGGAATCCCGAGTTGATCGCGGGACCAGCGCCGACGTAGGCGTTCCCTTCGAAGTCGACGGGTGGTTGCACAGTCCGCACGATCGGCAGATCGAACTTCTCCGCGAACTCCCAGTCCCGTTCATCCTGACCGGGCACCGCCATGATGGCGCCGGTCCC
>DATHUV010000119.1:0-5631 GCA_035461905.1 Acidimicrobiia bacterium
GGTTGGTGGCTCTTCGCGCTCGTCGCCGGGTTCGCCCTCGTGTCGAAGTACCTGATTCGTTGGCGAGGCACCCAGCTCTTCAACCCGTCCAACTTCGGCCTCGTTGTCGCGTTTCTCGTCCTCGGGAGCAATGTCATCGAACCCCTCGACTTCTGGTGGGGGCCCCTGAACGGGTGGCTCGCCCTTGCCTACGCGATCATCGCCATCGGCGGTCTCACCATCACCTCCCGTCTCGGGCTGTTGCCCATGGCGGCGACGTTCTGGATCGCCTTTGCGGCATTTCTCGGGGTCCTCGCTCTTTCCGGCCATTGCATGACAGCGGCGTGGTCGCTCCAGCCGGTGTGCGATGGGCAGTTCTGGCGCATCGTTGCCCTGTCCCCGGAAGTGTTGATCTTCCTGTTCTTCATGATCACCGATCCCAAGACCATCCCCGAGGGTCGCCTCGCACGTCTCCTCTTCGCCGGCTCGCTCGCGGCGCTCTGCGTCCTCCTGATCGCCCCTCAGACACAGGAGTTCGGTGCGAAGGTCGCCCTGTTGGCTGGGCTGGTCCTTCTCACCCCGGTGCGCGCGATGTTCGACCGGGTGCTGGCTGAAGGCCGAGTGGGCTCCAGGGCGGCCCGACTGGCGACGGCACCTCGGTATGCGTTCTCCGTGGGAGCGGTATTCGGAGCGACCCTGGTCATGGCGTCGGTCGGGATGGTCGCCGCTGGTGCGGTGGCTCGCCCCGATGGAGGAACGGGGGCGAATGCGGACGCTGTTGCCGTGGAAGTCGAGGTCGATCCTTCGGGCCTTCCGAACGTGACCGTGAGCGCCGAGGCAGCGGCTCTCGAGGGAGTTGCGGCAATGGATCCCACCGCTCTGGGGTTGGCACTCGCCGAGGCTCTCGAGATCGAGGGATTGGCGATGCTCAGGGCGGACACGTCGATGTTGCGGGCGGCGGACAGCGGAGAGAGGCTCATCGACATGGAACGGGCCGTCGAGGCAGCGGCGACGGCAGGCCGTCCGATCACCGATGAGTTCCGATTCGACACCATGCACGTCGACGTTGTGCACACGGCCGGTCCCCAGGGAGGGGCGAGTCTGATGATCCACGGATCGGGGACCGTGGACCACGTGGTCCGGGATGCGTCCGGTGCGGAGGTCGAGCGATCGTCAGAGGCGTTCGAGTCGGACTTCGTCCTCACCCTCGGTTCCGATGGGCGCTGGCTGATCAGCGGCGTGAACGCGCCACCCGATCCCTGATCCCTCACTCGCTTGCGGGGCTCCAGGCAGTTACCCCACCGTCGCGAGAGATGATCGAGAACGCGTTTGCAGGGACCGTCGTCCACGGGTCGACCTGACCATCGGGCCAGGTAACCCGAATGTCCGCCCGGGTCGCCGATCCGAGGCCGAACGACATCCAGCCGAGCTGACCACCGCCGTGTCCACCACCGATCGTGACCTCGCGTCGCTGCACCCGATCGCCAACCCTCACCTCGACCCACGACCCGATGGCATCCCGATTCGGTGCGGGTTGATCGAGGTCGATGGCGATCCAATGCCCCAATGCGCCCGGTGAGCCTGCGTCGCCCGCCCCAACGTTGCGCCAGATCCGGACGGGAGCGCCTCGATTGACAACGACGAGATCGAGCATGCCATCGAGGTTGAAGTCGGCGAGTGCCGCCCCCCTGCTCCGACCCGTGTCGTCGACGCCTACTTCGGGAGCTGCCTCGACGAAGGTCCCATCCGGATTCCCCATCAGGAGGTTGTTGGGGTCCTCTTGCGAAAAGCCGACCTGGGAATCAACGTTGCCCTTGGTGATGAAGAGGTCCATGTAGCCGTCGTTGTTGACGTCTTGGAACTCCGGATGCCAGGCCGTCGACGGCAGGGTGGCGTCACCTTGGTGCGGGCGGTGCGCCGTCGCTCCGAGGGCGAAGGCAATGTCCTCGTAGCGGGGTCGATCGCCATCACCGCTGAGTGTCTGTAGCTTGTTGTCGCCCTGGCTCGTGAGGAACACCTCCGATCGACCGTCGCCGGTCAGGTCGTAGCTTGCGATCCCCATGCCCCAGATCTGCATGCGGTTCCATCCGTCCGCCTCGGTGTACAGGCGAGGGGGCTCTCCCGGTCGGATGCGCCACAGTTGCTCCTCACCGTCGAGGTAGTAGTGGCGATCGTTGGACATGCGCAGGTCGCGGTAGCCGGAGCGATTCCAGTCGCTGAAGAGGATGGAAAGGGTGCAATAGCCGGGGCTGAGGGCGAAGGGTGGTCCGTACGCGGGGCCGTCCGGGCGAACGAGCGCGTGGTCCTCGCAGCCCTCGACGTTCAACCGGTTAGAGTCGAGTTGAGCGTAATTGCCGAACGCGAGGGTCGGGAGGGTGGCAGATGCCTCCCACTGTGCGCTCATCGCCACCGTCCACGCATCGCCTCCTTCGATGTTCCAGATCTCGTTGGCTCGGGTGAACCGACAGTCGCCGAGGCCGCGCAGGACAACGTTCTCACCAAAACGCAGGACGACGAGGTCGGTGATGCCGTCGCTGTCGATGTCGATCGGGTAGGCGCCAGTGACGTCCCTGAGATCGGTGTCGGCCGAGGCAACCTGAGAAAAGTGGAGGGCGCCGCCGGGTGCGCCATCGTTTCGGTACAGGGCGGCGGGCTCCTGTCCTCCGGCGGCGTAGAGGTCAGGGGTGCGATCGCCGTCGCAATCGAACACGGCGACTCCGCCTCCGACATAGAAGCTGAACGGTCCGTCGTAGCGGTGGTCGATGCCCGCCGTTGCGGCCTCATCCACGAACTTGGGTGCGGAGAGGGCGACAGCGGGAGCGCTACCGCCGACGAACGCCGAGACGAGTAGTACCACGGCAAGGGCGACGGCAACACCAGAGGCGACGCCTCCGAGCAGCCACCATCCTGCGATAAGGCGAGTGCCTACGACGGCAGGTTCCGAGGGCTCCACAGCCCGTCACGTTACGCCGACTTGCGCGATGCCAACCCCAGGGGCGGCATCGCCCGCGTCAGGGGGTTCCCATGCGCGGAGCCCTGGCCGCCTCACGCCTTGGCGTCGGCACGGCCGACGTCCGCGTGGGGGAAGCGGTCGATCCCGAGGTCCCGGATGATGTCTGCCTGGTTCCGACGGCTTGCCGCTCCAACCGGGAGCCCGGTGCCGTCGACGACCCGGTTGAACAGCTCGAATGCAGCAGCGACCGCGACGGCGTCGACGGCCGCCTCCTCGCCGAGGGAGTCGGCGAGGGCGATCGCCGACCCCGGATCGGGCGCGTCACGGAGCGCTGCCCTCGCCATCCCGACCAACGGGAGCGCCCCGACGAGCCCCGCGTCGATCGCCGGATCCGCGATCGCCTTCAGATCGACCGACCGGTTCGTGTTCTCGGCGCTCCACCTGAGCATCCGTGCGTGCGCCAGCGTTCAGTAGAAGCATTCGTTGCCGTACGAGACCGTGCTTGCCACGAGCTCGATCTGGGTCCTATGGAGGTCGCCGCGCCGGAAGTCGGGGTCGTTCATCTCGGCGTCGGTCATGTAGAGAGCCCAGGCGAGCTGGTTGGATATCGCCTGTTCGTCGGGGACGAGCGACAGGGTGAATGGCGGGATGAGGTCGGGACCGACAGCGACCCACGAACGGGTCCGTATCGGTTTCGGTTCTGCGACCGTATGCGTTGGTTCGCCGAGCACGGGTTCGGGGAGGGGCTCGAGCGGTCCTCCCATCAGCCGGCAGAACGTGTCGATCGTCACGACCCGAGTGGCTACGCCAAGCAGCTCGACGTATCGCTCTTCGCCATCGAGCGCGTCGGTGAGCGAGTGCACCCATCGCTCGCTGGTCGCCCCAGGTGTGGATGCCAGGAGTGCGGCGGCCTCGATGGCGGGAGGCGGAAGGTCCACGGGAGGGATCTCAGCGTGGATCCTCGACGCGCGGGCAACGGCGGCGATAGCGACGCGATCACGCCCTGACCACCACGTTCCGGGCTTGGCGAGGTGTCGCCACACAGTGATGAGCGCGCTGTGGATATCGCTGCGAACGGACCCCGGTGCGTTGCCCAAGTCGAACACGATGGCTCCTACGCTACCTTCGAACTGAAGACGGAGCCCGTGGCGAGGGCTCCTGGATCATCGGCGCGATCACCGTGGTCGCCGGGCCGCGCGAAGTGGAGTCGGACCCGCCGTTGAGTGCGGCGGCGGGCGCGACACATAGCCAGAGCACGCCCTCACTCCTGATCGGACGCGTCCTGCCGTGCCTCCGGATCCTCGGTGGGTGTATCGCCTGTTCCCGGTTCGGCCCTCGCCGAGGGGTCCTGCGGGCGTTCCCGTTTGGTGGCGATCTGGGCGGAGAGCTCGTTGAAGGTCGTGCCTAGTGCGTTGAAGAAGGAACTCGCGGTTCCGCGAGCCTCTTCCTTGAGGTCCGGGTCGGCGATGGTGTCGCCTGCGGCCTCGAATGCGGTCCTGATACTCGTACCTAGCTGCCGGAGCGCCTCGGCGACCTCCTCGTCGGTGGCGGTCTCGCGTTCGGGGTCGCCCTCGTGGGCCTTGTAGTGCTCCTTGTACATCGATCCGAGCCTCTTGAATCGCTCGCCGACATCACTCCAGGCTTCGTCCATCTGACTCATGTCATCCTCCTCCCTGCAATGGTACCCGCGCCCCATGGTGCCCGATCGAAGCTGCCGAGTGTCGGTCGATCGGCGAGAATGGGAACATCCTGTGACGAGGATGTCGCTTGGTGTGTGGCCGATTGGTGGTCACTGCAGACCCGACCGTGAAGCCTGAACACTCCCATCAACGAGACTGGAGCACCATGTCCTACAACCTGAAGAACCGCAGTTTCGTCAAAGAGATCGACTTCACCCGGGTGGTGTTCACTTACATACTCGACCTGTCCGAGGATCTGAAGGAGGCGAAATACGCCGGGACGGAGACGCCACAACTCGCAGGCAGGAGCATCGCGCTCGTGTTCGAAAAGACCTCGACCCGGACACGGGCCGCCTTCGAGGTCGCCGCGTACGACCAGGGCGCCCATGTGACGTACCTCGATCCATCGTCGTCCCAGATGGGTCACAAGGAGTCGGCGGCGGACACGGCCAGGGTCCTCGGCCGGATGTACGACGCCATCGAGTACCGAGGCACGGCGCAGGCGATCGTCGAGGAGCTCGCCGCCCACGCCGGGGTGCCTGTGTACAACGGGTTGACGGAGGAGTGGCATCCCACCCAGATGCTGGCCGACTTCCTCACCATGCACGAGGCCTCGGGCAAGCCCTACCACGAGCTGTCCTATGCGTTCACGGGCGACCTTCGGTTCAACATGGGTCGGTCCCTGCTCGTCACGGGAGCGCTACTGGGTTCGGACGTGCGGATGATCGGGCCGAGGCAGATGTTCCCGCCCGACGATGTCGTCGAGATCGCCAAGGGACTCGCCGAGGGGTCGGGGGCGAAGATCATGATCACCGATGACCTCGACGCCGTCGAGGGTGTCGACTTCATCCACACCGACGTGTGGGTGTCGATGGGCGAGCCGAAAGACGTGTGGAACGACCGTGTCGCCGACTTCAAGGACTATCAGGTCAACGCAGCACTGTTCGAACGCACCGGGAACCCGGACGCCGGGTTCATGCATTGCCTCCCGGCCTTCCACGACACGAACACGGTCGTCGG
>DATHUV010000120.1:0-12686 GCA_035461905.1 Acidimicrobiia bacterium
GGAGCCGCCCATGACGCCCAGCCTCGACACGTCGAGGCGCGGGAACTGCTCGGCGGCGGCATAGGGGGCCAGCAGGAGGTCGGCCTGATCCGGTGGCACGTCCTCACCCCAGCGCCCTGGAGGAACCTGCATGAAGGCGTCGCCGTAGCCCGAGGCGCCTCGCGGATTGACGGCGACGACACCGTACCCGTCACCGACGAAGTTCTGGAACTCGTCGAAGAATCCCCATCCGTATTGGGTGGCAGGCCCGCCGTGGATGCTGTGGAGCACGGGAACGCCCTCATCGCCAGGTGGAAGGAGCACCCAGCCGTGGATCTCGGACCCATCGGACTCGTACGTGAACTCCGTTGGCATAACGAGATCGGCTGACGCCGTGAACTTCTCGTTCAGCGAGGTCAACGCGCGCTCTTCGCCGGCCTCCCATCGGAACACCTCTCCCGGGTTGACGGGATCCGTCGCCGTGAAGAGCGCCGACGTGCCGTCGGGGGATGGGTCCCACCCGGTGATCAGGCGGGGACCGCCAGCGACCTCCGTCACGACCCCGTCCTCGGAGATCTCGATGACCCTTTGCATCCCGCGGTCCTCCACCAGCGTGTGGATGGTCCCGTCCGCAAGGAACCGCGGCGCGGCGAGGACGCCCGCGGGATGTCCTGGCATCAGCTGCCTGTCGAGGTCCGTGATCGGTTCGAACGCCCCGTCGTCGTTCATCCGCTGGAGTGGCCAGGCCTCGAGACGCCACTCGTCCATTGCAAGACCAATTGCGTGCAGGCGGCCGGTCGGACTCCACCCGACCCACGACCAACCACCGCGGGGCGATACCTGGCGGGCCTCGCCGCCCTCGGACGACATGACGAAGACGTACTCAAGTGGGTTGATCCAGCGATCGTCGTCGACGGCCGAGACGTAGGCGATCTCCGAGCCGTCGGTGCTCCACGCGGGGCTGGTTTCGGAGTACTCGCCGTCCGTCAGCTTGGTCACCTCACCGCTGGCGACGTCGAGAACCCACAGGTGTGAGCGCTTGTCGTGCGTCCATCCGAGGTTGTCGAACCGGAACGACGGATGCGTGATCCGACGAGGAGCCCGAGCCCGCTCCTCCTCATCCTCGATGCCGTCGATGTACTCGGGAACCTGAAGGAGGAGCTTCGATCCGTCAGGTGACCACACCATCGACGACACCCCGACCTCGCACTCGGTCACGACCTTCGCCTCGCCCCCGGCGATGGGGAGCAGCGCCACCTGGGGCTTGTCCTTCGACTCGGAACCCTTGCGCAAGAAGGCGAGCGACTGCCCGTCCGGTGACCATCGGGGACTCGTGTCCGCACGCCCCGACGTGAGGCGACGCACGTCGTCACCATCGAGCAGCCAGATCTCCGAGACGTAGGAGTCGTCCTCGAGATCCATCCGGGAGACGACGAACGCTCCGCGGCGGCCGTCGGGATGGATGTGTGCATCCGACGGTGTCACGAACTCTCCGAGATGGCGCGGGTCCATCGGTCCCCCTTCGAGTCGATATGAAGCAACGGTAGCGGGATCCCGTACGGTGGCACCGCGTCCCGATAACGTGGCCCGATGCATCGGTTCGTGGCGTCCGGATTCCTCGTCGGCCTCATCCCGTCGCGGCTGTGGGGATCCCACAACGGCGCGGGAACGTTCGGCGCGGTCCTCGCCGCTACAGCGGCATTCTTGTGGATGGATCAACCGTGGTGGTGGCACCTTTTGGTCGCCGGCGTCTTCATCGCGCTGTCACTGTGGTCCGCCGCCCCGTTCTCGCTTGACCACGAGGACCCCGGCTGGGTGGTGGTCGACGAGATGGCGGGGACATTCATCGCGGTGATCGGACTCTCGGGGTGGCCATGGCTGGTGGCCGTGGTCGTCGCAAGGCTCGCCGACATCTTCAAGGTGCTCCCCGGGGTGTCGCGTGCCGAAGGTCTCCCCGGCTCGATAGGCGTGACCATGGACGACGTGATCGCCGGTCTCTACGGACTCGGGGCAGGGTGGCTCGTCTGGTGGCTCCTGTAGGAGCCGGTTCAGCTGAGGTCGATGTACCTGACGGCTGAGACGCCCTCGAGTTCGAGCAACTCAGCCATGTTCGTGCTCGTGAGTGCCCCATCGAGCGCTATGCCCATCATGGCTGCGGCACCGTCAGGCGACCTCCCGACGACCATGTCGGCGATGTTCTTCCCGATGTCGCCGAGATAGGTCCCGACTCGCCCGATGCATCCCGGGATGTCCTCATTGCGGATGAGGAGCATGTGGGCGGTGAGGGGAACCTCGATCTGGTATCCCTCGAGACCCACGAGCGCGGCACCTTTGCGGGCCATGTAGGTGCCTGCGACCGTGCGATGCCGACCGTCGACAACCCCGCTGATCCGGATGACCGACTGGTAGTCCTCGACGTCGAGCTGGGACTCCTCGACCACGGAAACGCCCCGCGACTCGGCGATGAGCGGAGCGTTGACGTACGAGACCGTGATGTCGCTGCTCGCCGAGAGCGCCCCTTTGAGCGCCGAGAGGGCGATCGGTTTCACCGGCTCCTCGGCGAGCTCGCCACGCACGTTGACGACGAGCTCGGCGGGAAGGCCCTTTGCCAGCGCGGTGAAGATCTTGCCGAGCTGCTCGGCGAGGGTGATGAACGGCTTCACGTGTGGAGAGACGGATGGTCCGATGTCGAGGTTCACGGCGCTCAGCACGAGTTCACCGTTGAGCGCGTCGGCCACCGCCTCCGCGACGGCGATGCCCGCCTTCCCCTGGGCTTCCATGGTGCTCGCACCGAGGTGGGGGGTGACGATGATCCCCGGTACGTCGAAGAGAGGGCTTTCGGTCGTGGGCTCGATCGCGAACACGTCGACGGCGGCGCCTCCCACCTTGCCCGACCGAACCGCATCGGCGAGGTCCTGCTCGGCGACGATGCCGCCGCGTGCGACGTTCACGATGCGCACACCGTCCTTCATCGTGGCGATCGTCTCGGCGTTGATCAGGTTCTCGGTCTTGGACGTCCGCGGGAGGTGGATCGTGATCACGTCAGCGATCGACAGCAACTCCTCGAGTGGCAGCATCTCGACACCCAGCCGCCGAGCCCGGTCGCTCGACACATAGGGATCGAACGCGACGAGCTTCATACCGAAGGCCGACGCTCGTTGCGCCACCAGGGTCCCGATCTTGCCGAGTCCCAGGACGCCGAGTGTCTTGCCGTGCAGCTCCACACCCTCGAATCGTGAGCGGTCCCAGCGGCCTTCACGAAGGCTGCGATCGGCGGCTGCGATGTGGCGGGCCTGCGCGAGGATCAGCGCCATCGTGTGCTCCGCGGCACTGATCGTGTTCGCGTTCGGTGCGTTGACGACCATGACACCACGCTCGGTCGCCGCGTCGAGATCGATGTTGTCCGTTCCGATCCCGGCACGCCCGATCACGACGAGGTTGGGGGCGGCCTCGATCATCTCGCGATCGACCTTGGTCGCCGAACGAACGATGATCGCGGAGGCAAGAGGCATCGCAGCCATGATCGCGGCACGATCGGACCCCACGAGGTCGACGACGTCCGCCGTCTGTGCGAGAGTGGCGACACCTTCGTCGGCGATGGCCTCTGCGATGATGACTTTGGGACGACTCATGGGCACTCCACGCGACCGTCGGGAGTTCACGGCGAACCCGACGCGATGCGATCACGAGATTACGCCAGTTGCGGTGGGTGCCATCCCACGGGCGATGTCGACCGTCCGGTGCCGCCCCTAGCCTGTCCCGGGTGTCCGATCGAGCCACCGACAACGATTCCGCCCTGAGGGCCGACGTTCGCCTGCTCGGCGACCTGCTCGGAGAGACGCTGGTGCGCCAGCATGGGCAGGATCTGCTGGACCTCGTCGAGGAGGTGCGGTCGCTTGCCAAGACGGTGAGGGACACCACCGATCGGGTCGCATCCGACCAGGCGGCGTCAACGCTCGTCGAGCTTCTCGACGGTATCGATATGGAACGCACGATCCAGCTGGTCCGCGCGTTCTCGACCTACTTCGCCCTCGCCAATGTCGCGGAGCAAGAGCACAGGTACGACACGGCGAAGCTGTCCGTCGACCTCGCAACGACCGTCGACAAGATCATCGATGCAGGCATCGACAGGGCCCTCGTCGCAGACGTGGTCGATCGGCTCGAGGTGCGCCCCGTGTTCACGGCCCACCCGACGGAGGCGGCACGTCGCTCGGTCCAGTCCAAGACGGTCGAGATCGCAGGGTTGCTCCGCGAGCGGACGTTCCGGATCGCCTCGGATGCCGAACGAGCCCGCGTGCGCCGCAGGATTGCCGAGCTCATCGACGCCATTTGGCAGACCGACGAGCTCAGGGTGGACCGCCCTACGCCGATCGATGAGGCACGATCCGTGATCCACTTCTTCGATGCGCTCGCCGCGGACTCAATTCCCGAGGTCTACGACGAACTCGACCACCAGCTGCTCCGCCTCGGGATCTCCCTCCCCCCGGATCGCAAGCCGCTGCGCTTCGGCACCTGGGTGGGTGGGGACCGCGACGGGAACCCGAACGTGACGCCGGAAGTCACGATCGAGGTCCTGAGGATCCAGCACGTCCATGCGGTGCGTGACCTCATCGCGAAGGTCGAGGACCTGGCCGTCGAGCTCTCGTCTTCTGATCGGATCGTGGGTGTGGCCGATGAGCTCCTCGAGTCACTCGCAGCGGACTCCCGCGTGTTCCCCGCCGTCCACAGCCGCTTCACCACCCTCTCGGCAGGTGAACCGTACCGCCAGAAGCTCGCGTTCATCCACGAGCGCCTCATGAACACGCTCACCTCCTTCGAGAAGGGCGTGAGGCCTGACTCCCGGACCGCGTACGCGTCCGAGCCGGAGCTGATCGAGGACCTGATGGTCATCCGCCGCTCACTCACGAGCAACCGCGGGGAGATGCTGGCGAGCGGCGCCGTTGCAAGGCTCATCCACCTCGTGAGCGCACTCGGGTTCGGGCTTGCGACGATGGACGTTCGCGAGCATGCCTCCAAGCACCACGAGACCGTCGCAGCCCTCTACGACACCGTCGGTGTGGAGTACGAGGCGACGCCGGAGGGAATCGCGCTCGACGACCTCGTCGCCGAGCTGTCGGGACGGCGTCCGATCGCATCGACCGCCACCACACTCGAGGGGGAGGCCGCGAGGACCCTCGAGGCGATGCGAACGGTCCTCACCGCCAAGGACCTGTTCGGTGAGAACGTGATCGAGTCCTACATCGTCTCGTGGACACGGGGAGCCGCCGACATCCTCGCCCCGATGGTGATCGCCAGGGAGGTCGGGCTGATCGACACTCACGCCGGTGTGGCACGGATCGGCTTCGTCCCGCTCTTCGAGACCATCGACGAGGTGAGGTCCGCGGGCAAGCTGCTCGACGAATTGCTGAGCATCGGCCCCTACCGGGAGCATCTCAGGCTCCGAGGCGACCTGCAGGAGGTCATGCTCGGGTATTCGGATTCGAACAAGCACGCAGGGATCGCGACGAGCCAGTGGGAGCTCTATCGGGCCTCGCGCGACGTTCGTGACGTTGCGCGGAACCACGGAGTCGCCGTCCGCATCTTCCACGGCCGAGGCGGCACGGTCGGAAGGGGTGGAGGCCCCACGGAGGCGGCGATCCTCGCCCAACCATGGGGAACGGTGGACGGGCGCATCAAGATCACGGAGCAGGGAGAGGTGATCTCCGACAAGTACGCCCTCCCCATCCTGGCCCGGCGCAACCTTGAGCTGACGGTGGCCGCGACGCTCGAGGCGTCACTCCTCCACCGATCGTCGCGCCAACCCACCGAGGTCCTCGACGAGTGGGACCGCACGATGGGCGCCGTGTCAGATGCGGCGTTCGCGAAGTACCGGTCGCTGATCGATGGACCGCAACTCGTCGACTACTTCCTCGCCTCGACACCCGTGGATGAGCTCGGCAGCATGAACATCGGGTCTCGGCCGAGCCGCCGACCGGGGTCAGGCTCGGTCTCGATCGAGGGTCTCCGTGCAATCCCATGGGTGTTCGGCTGGACGCAGTCCCGCCAGATCGTTCCCGGCTGGTATGGCGTGGGAACCGGCCTCGACGCGGCGAAGGCAGCGTTCGGATCCGGTGCCATCGCCGACATGTACGAGCGTTGGTCGTTCTTCCGCACCTTCGTTTCGAACGTCGAGATGACCCTCGCCAAGACCGACCTGACGATCGCCGCCCGGTACGCTGCACTGGCAAGCGAGGATCAGCGGTCGGTGTTCGATGACATCTCGGAAGAACACGACCGCACGGTGGCGGCGATCACGACGATCACGGGATCAGGTCTCGTCGACCATGACCCTGCGCTCCAGAGGACGCTCGAAGTCAGGGACCGATACCTCGACCCGATCAGCTACCTCCAGGTGTCCCTCCTGCGCAGGTGGCGGGACCACACCGGCGACGACGAGCAACTCCAGCGGGCATTGCTCCTGACGATCAACGGCCTTGCTTCGGGGCTCCGGAACACGGGCTGATCAGGCGCCCGTCTTCTCCTGAACGAGTCGTTGCACGATCTGGGGATCGGCCTTGCCCCCCGTGGCCCGCATCACCTGGCCAACCAGGAATCCGATCGGTTTGAGGTCTCCTGCGGCGATCTTGGCGAGCGCATCGGGATTGTCTGCGAGCACGCCGTCAACGGCGGCTTCGATGGCCGACTCGTCCGAGACCTGGAGGAGGTCTCGTGCGTCGGCGATCGACCGTGGCGTCCCCTCACCGTCCATGGCGGCGATCAGCACGTCCTTTGCCGCAGACGACGAGAGCTGGCCGCCGTCGACCATCGTGGCGAGCTCGGCGAGATGTGCACCCGTGAGCGCGCTGGCGGAGACGTCCGTGCCGGTGCGACGGCTGTGGGCGACGACCTCGCCGGTGAGCCAGATACCCATCGTGCGGCCGGGGGCACCGAGCGCGACGGCTTCGTCGAACAGGGTGGCGAGCTCGTCGGAGTCCGCAAGCATCTCGGCGGCTGCCGCGTCGGCGCCGCGTTCGACGTACCGGGCGCGCCGGGAAGCGGGAAGCTCGCCGATCGTCGACCTGATCTCGTCCTGCCACGCATGCGATACCTCGAGGGGCAGGAGATCCGGATCCTGGAAGTACCGGTAGTCCTCCGACTCCTCCTTCGTTCGCATCAATGAGGTGGCACCCGTCTCCTCGTTCCAGTGCCGCGTCTCCTGGTTGATGACACCCCCGGACTCGAGAACCTGGATCTGGCGATCGATCTCGAAGGCGACGGCTCGCTGGAGGCTGCGGAGCGAGTTCACGTTCTTGGTCTCCGTGCGCGTCCCGAGGGTCGATGATCCGCTGGGACGAACCGAGACGTTGGCATCGAAACGCATCGAACCCGCCTCGAGCCTCGCATCGGATACCCCGAGGGCGAGCACTATGCGTTGGAGCTCGGCACCGTAGGCGCGGGCCTGCTCGGGCGTCCGGATGTCGGGCTCGGTGACGATCTCCACGAGCGGCACTCCCGCTCGGTTGAAGTCGAGGAGCGTGTGCGTAGCGTCGTGGATGCGACCGCCCCCGTCGCCGACATGGGAGCTCTTGCCCGTGTCCTCCTCCATGTGAACCCTCGTGATGCCGATCGTGGTCGGATCTCCGTCGACGTCGACGGAGATCGATCCGTGCTCACACACCGGGAAGGTGTACTGGCTGATCTGGTAGTTCTTCGGCAGGTCCGGGTAAAAGTAGTTCTTGCGGTAGAACACCGACCGTTCGTTGATGGTGCATTCGAGCGCGAGACCGATCTTGACGATCCCCTCGATCGCCTTCTCGTTCGGGACGGGAAGGGCGCCGGGGAGGGCGAGGCATACGGGACAGCATTTGGTGTTCGGCTCACCGTCACCGTCCGCTGGGCATCCGCAGAACATCTTCGACGCGGTACTGAGCTCGACATGGGTCTCGATGCCGATGACGGCTTCCCAACCGGACTTGGACGACGTGGTCATGGGGCAGTGACCTCGGAAGTCGCAAGAGGGGCACGGGCGGTGAAGCCCGCGAGCCGCTCCACCTCAGCGGCGACCCGGAACATCGTCGCCTCGCCGAGGGCGGGAGCCATGACCTGGAACCCGATCGGCAGTCGATCATCGTCGAGGCCCACGGGTACCGAGATCGCAGGGTCCCCTGACAGGTTCGAAGGGATGGTGCACACGTCCGAGTAGTACATGGCGATCGGGTCCGCCGACCGCTCCCCGATCGGAAACGCCGTGGTCGGGGATGTCGGCGACACGAGGGCGTCCACCTGTGCGTACGCGGCTGCGAAGTCGTTGCGTACGAGGGTCCGGACCTTCTGTGCCTGTCCATAGAACGCGTCGTAGTAACCGGCGGAAAGGGCGTACGTTCCGAGGAGGATCCGTCGGATCACCTCGGGACCGAAACCCTCCGCCCTCGAGTGGCTCATCATCTCCTCAGTGGTCCCCGTCACATCGGACCGATGGCCGTAGCGAACCCCATCGAAGCGGGCGAGGTTCGCCGAGCACTCGGCAGGTGCGATGAGGTAGTACGCCGAGAGTGCGTACTCCGATGACGGGAGCGAGACCTCCACGATCTCCGCACCGTTCCCCGCGAGCTTGTCAACCATGGCGAGCGTCGCAGCCCTCACTTGTGGATCGATGCCCTCACCGAGCAGCTCCGTGACGACACCGATCCGCATGCCTGCCACCCCTGAGTCGAGCTGGGAGCCGAGATCGGGGACGGGGCCGTCGATGCTGGTCGCATCCATGCGGTCCCAGCCTGCGACAGCCTCGAGGAGGGTGACGCAGTCCTCGACCGTGCGGGCGAAGGGTCCGATCTGATCGAGGGACGAGGCGAACGCGATGAGCCCGTAGCGTGAGACGAGCCCATAGGTCGGCTTCATGCCGACGACCCCGGTGAGCGCCGCAGGCTGGCGGATCGATCCGCCGGTGTCGCTCCCGAATGCGCCGAATGCCGACCCGACGGCGACGGACGCTGCGGAGCCACCAGACGATCCGCCCGGGACGCGGTCCGTGTTCCAGGGATTCCTCGTGGGGCCGAACGCCGAGTTCTCCGTCGAGGAGCCCATGGCGAACTCGTCCAGGTTGGTCTTGCCGACGATCACCGCACCCGCGCTCTTCAGACGTGCGACCACGGTCGCGTCGTACGGGGGCTTCCACCCCTGGAGGATCTTCGACGAGGCCGTGGTCTCGATGCCCGTCGTGCACATGTTGTCCTTCAACGCCAACGGGATCCCGTGGAGTGGTCCCGTCTCCGTTCCAGCGGCGAGGGCGGCATCGGCAGCGTCCGCGGCGGCGAATGCCGCGTTGCGGTCGATGGTCAGGAAGGCGTGCAGATGAGCCTCGGTGACGGCTGCCCGCCTGATCACTGCTTCGAGGAGGTCCCGCGATGTGAACGACCCGGCACGCAGGCCGGCTCCCGCATCCGCAATGGACAGGTCGGCGAGGTCGTTCATTCCCCGAGGATCCTCGGGACGCGGAACTGCCCCTCGTGGGCATCGGGAGCCTCTGAGAGGACGATGTCGCGGTCGAGGCACGGGCGGACCTCGTCCGGTCGGAACCCGTTCACCATCGGGAGGGGGTGCGACGTAGGCTCGACACCCTCGGTCGGCAGTGCCTGGACACGCTCGGCGTGCTCGAGGATGTCCTCGAGCTGTGCCCCATACGTTTCGAGTTCCTCTGCAGTGAGGGCGAGACGGGCGAGGTGCGCGACCTTGGCGATGTCGATGTCGACGGGCATGCCGGGCATGGTACCGAATGGCAGCACCATGCAACTGCCGGGCTACCGTTCACCGATGCTCCCGATGCCCTCGCGTACCGAACTCCGGCGGCGACTCCCCAGGCTCCTGATCGGACTCGTCCTCTTCGGTTTCGGCATCGCCCTCATGGTCCTCGCCGACCTCGGACTCTCCCCGTGGGAGGTGCTCCACCAGGGCATCTCGTTCAACACCGGAATCCCCATCGGGACCGTCGGGATCATCACAGGCATCATCGTCCTGCTGCTCTGGATCCCCCTGCGAGAGCGGGCCGGCATCGGAACGGTCCTCAACGTGCTGTTGATCGGTGTGGTCATCGACCTCACCCTGTGGCTGGCTCCGATCGAGCCGACCGAGGCGTGGCACCAATGGACGCTCCTGATCGTCGGCATCCTCATCATCGCCGTCGCGTCGGGCCTGTACATCGGGGTCGGCCTCGGTCCGGGTCCAAGGGATGGCTTGATGACCGGACTCGGCAAGCGCGGCATCCCGATCGGGTGGGCAAGGGCGGCAATCGAGCTCTCCGTCCTCGGCATCGGGTTCCTCCTCGGAGGCACCGTCGGTGTGGGGACCGTGCTCTTCGCCTTCGGGATCGGCCCTCTCGTGGGCTGGATGCTTCCCGCCCTGACGATCGCCCCCGTGCAGGGCCGCAGATCCCCCGCCGTCCCGCCCACCGGCATCCCCGTCCCCGACGAGGCATGAAACGACGTGTCACACGCTGCGTGAGTGACACTGCAGGCCGGGGCTACTCGCGTTGGTCGCCCTCGAGGAACCGTTTCAGCACCTGATATGACGTGTCGAGGTGCTCGATCGGGACGTACTCCCCCACCTGATGTGCCTGGGCCACTAATCCGGGGCCGTAGTTCACCGCGATCGCTCCACGGGATGTGAGGCGTGCGACGTCCGTCCAGCCCTGTTTGGCGTTTCGGCCGGTGCCGGCGATCGCCTCGAGGCGCCTCACCTCGGGGTGGTCGGGGAATGCGCCTCCCGCTGGTGCCCGGTCCGTGATGATGACCTCGTCGGCCTCTGTCGTGAGGTCCCTGAGCCGGGCGATCGCGTCGTCGATCGAGTAGATCGGTGGGAAACGGTGGTTGAGGTTGATCGTGAACTCGGGAGGGATGATGTTGTTGGCGATGCCCCCGCTCGCCCTCGTGACGGAGAACACCTCTCGGTATTCGAGGCCGTCGATGTCGACGAGGTCCGGGTCCAGGTCGTCGAGCTTCTTCAGCCACGCCCCGGCCTTGGTGATCGCATTCTCCCCGAGCCACGGCCGTGCCGAGTGGGCGCTCTTCCCCTCGAACACCACGGTTGCGTTGAGGACGCCGTTGCAGCCCATCTCGAGGTTGAGGTCCGTGGGCTCGAGCACGATCGACAGCGCAGCGTCGAGGAGCCAAGGCGCAGCGTCGAGGACAGGCTCCATCTCGTTCCCCGACGCCGGCCCCTCCTCCCCGGCATAGAACACACACACCAGCGAACCGACCGGATCGATGGTGTCGTCCTCGAGCAGCTCGATCATCACCGAGACGCCGGCCTTCATGTCGGTGGCGCCGAGGCCGACCACCCGATCCTCCTCAACGCGGGCCCTGGGATCGCCCTGGACCGGGACCGTATCGAGGTGGCCATACAGGACGTAGAACGGCTCACCGGGTTTGGGTCGGCCGACGATCAGTGAGTTCCCGATCCGTTCCACGGGGTGGTCTCCGGAGAACCGCGTCGCGAGGAGGCTGCAGAGGGCATTCTCGTCACCGGTCACAGAAGGGACATCGATGATCTCGACGAGGGTGTCGATGATGCTCATGACAACGCTCTCACGAGAACCCGCTCACACCGGCACCTCGAACGTGCGGAGTGCATCGTTGAGGCTGGTCTTGCGGTCCGTCGACTCGGTCCGCCGCCCGATGATCAGCGCACACTGGAGGTCGTAGGTCCCCGCAGGAAACGTCTTCGGACGCGTCCCGGGGACGACGACGCTGTTCGCAGGAACCCTCCCACGGAACTCGACCGGTTCGGGTCCCGTGACGTCGATGATCGGCGTCGATGCGGTGATCGTCGTGTTCGCCCCGATGACGGCGCCGTGTTCTATGAGGGTCCCTTCGACGATGATCGAGCGGCTTCCGATGAAGGCGCCATCCTCGACGATGACGGGGCGGGCTCCGGGAGGTTCGAGCACACCTCCGATGCCGACACCGCCGCTCAGGTGCACATCCCTGCCGATCTGGGCACACGATCCGACCGTCGCCCACGTGTCGACCATGGTCCCGCTGCCGACGTACGCGCCGATGTTCACGTACCCGGGCATCACGATCACGCCGGGCTCACAGAACGCCCCGTACCGCACAGTGCCCGGGGGAACGACACGCACGCCCTGGCCTGCGAGGTCGGTCTTCGTGGGGATCTTGTCGTGGTACTCGAACGGTCCGGCCATGGTCGTCGTGAGGCCGGACAGACGGAAGTACAGGATGATCGCTTCCTTGATCCACGCGTGCACCGTCCACGCCTCCGAGCCTCCGGAGTCATCGTCCCTCGAAGCGACCCTGATCTCGCCGCGATCGAGCGCCGCAATGGTGCGTTTCACGGCATCGAGGGCGTCAACGGCCTCGATCCTGCCCTCGTAGGCGGCCTCGATCGTCTCACGGTCCGTCATCCGAGCGCATCCCTGAGCGCCTGGGCTGCCGCCTCGCAGTCCTCGAGGGCAGGGACGAGGGCAAGGCGGATGTATCCCTCCCCACCCTCGCCGAAGTACGTCCCGGGGGACACGACGATGCCGTGCTCGAGGAGGAGGTCGGTGATGGCGAGGTCGTCACCGACCTCGACCCACAGGTACAGGCCGGCACGGGAGGCGACGATGGGCATCCCGACGTCGGTGAATGCCCGCTCGAGGATCCGACGCTTGGCCGTGAACACCTTGCGCCTGTCGGCGGCGTGGCCGTCATCGCCCCATGCCGCGATGGCGGCTG
>DATHUV010000121.1:0-53131 GCA_035461905.1 Acidimicrobiia bacterium
ATCGTGATGCCACCGATCAGCGGCACCCGAAGGTCGATCCCGCCGGCGAAGTCCACGAGTTCATCGGGCGGCGGGATGTTCATGCTTCCCTCGTAGGTGACCGTGGCGTCGGGAGGGATGACGATCGTCGGGTCGAGTGGATGGCTCTCCGTCACCACATTGGGTGTGCCGAAGGTCGTGACGGCTGCACCCTCGGGAAACGACACACTGCCCGTGCATGGGCCTTCGAGGACGACTGCCGACGCAGGCGATGCGGCGGCGATCGTCATCACGGCCACGGCGGCGAACGTCCCCATCACGATCAATCGTCTTCGCTTCACAGCACCTCCGATCTCGTGAGTTCCCAGCCTACGCACGCGACGTCCCGGTTCGTGGTTTAGCGTGTCGGCCATGGCAGGTGAGGTCGCACCATCGTGGACGCCGGATCCCGGTACCGTGGCGACCTCGAATCTGGACCGCCTCATGCGCAGGGTCGGGCTCGCCGCGTATGCGGATCTCCACCGCTGGTCGGTCGAGAATGTCGACGCCTTCTGGGGCGTCGTCATCGATGAGCTCGCCATCGTCTTCGTCGACCCTCCGACGTCGATACGCGGCTCGAGTGATGCGACCCAGCCCGACTGGCTTCCGGGAGCCCGGTACTCGATCGTTGAGTCGTGCCTCAAGGCTCCCGACGAAACCATTGCGATCCTCGCCGCCGATCGATCGACGATGCGGCGCGTCACCGTCGCCGCACTCAGGGCCGAGGTCGCCCGTTTCGCCAATGGCTTCGAGGAGGCCGGACACCGACCGGGCGACCGCATCGCCATTGCGATGCCGATGACCGTCGAGGCCGTCGTCGCGTACCTCGGGATCGTCGCCGCCGGAGGCGTCGTCGTCTCGATCGCAGACTCCTTCGCACCCGAAGAGATAGCGCTCAGGTGTGCGATCACCGAACCGGTCGCGATCGTGACCCAGGATGTCGCGTATCGCCTCGCCAAGGCCCTCCCCATGTACGAGAAGTGCGCAGAGGCTTCCGATGTCCCGTGCGTCGTTGTCGGAACAGGCGCAGGGATCACCCTTCGCTCCCACGACGTCGCCTGGCCGGACTTCCTGTCACGGTCGGAATCGTGGAACCCCGTGGTTCTCTCGTCCCGTGAGCACACGAACATCCTCTTCTCGTCCGGGACCACGGGGGAACCGAAGGCCATTCCATGGGATCAGACCACGCCGATCAAAGCGGCGATGGATGGTCGCTACCACCACGACATCCATGCCGGCGACGTCGTCGCATGGCCGACCAACCTCGGATGGATGATGGGCCCGTGGCTGATCTACGCGTCCCTCATCAACGGTGCGGCGATGGCGCTGTACCCCGACGCCCCGACGACGAGGGGTTTCATCGACTTCGTGGGTGCCGCCGGCGTCACGATGCTCGGCCTCGTGCCATCCATCGTTGCGGCGTGGCGGGCAACCGATCTAGTTCGACCTGGGGACCTCGACGGGGTCCGGGTCCTGTCGTCGACCGGTGAGGCATCGAATCCCGACGACTACGCGTGGCTGATGCGAATGGCGGGGTCACCCGTCATCGAGTACTGCGGGGGCACCGAGATCGGGGGCGGCTACATCACCGGGACGGTCCTGCACCCTGCGATTCCTTCGAGGTTCACCACGCCCGCACTGGGGACCGATCTCGTGATCGTGGACGAATCGGGGTCGGTCACAAACGAGGGGGAGGTCTTCCTCGTGCCACCATCGATCGGGATGTCGATCGCCCTCCTCAACCGTGACCACCACGACGTCTACTACGCGGACGTCCCGAGCGGCCTCGGCCCCCTCAGGCGCCACGGTGACCACTTGAGGCGGGAAGACGACGGCACATACCGCGCCCTCGGTCGCGTCGACGACACCATGAACCTCGGTGGGATCAAGGTGTCGTCAGCCGAGATCGAGACGGTCGTCGCCGAGGTCCGGGACGTTGCTGAGGTCGCTGCCGTGGCGGTGCCGCCCGTCGAAGGCGGTCCGGACCGCCTGGTCCTCTTCGTCGTTCCCGCGTCGGGAGAGGCGACCGCGCACGATCCGGATTCTCTGCGGGACGAAATGCAGGCGTTGATCCGAGGACGGCTCAATCCGTTGTTCCGGATCCACGATGTCGTGATCGTCGACTCGCTGCCCCGTACGGCATCGCACAAGGTGATGCGGCGCCTGCTTCGATCGGGGTACACGCCGTGAGGGTGACGGTCATCCGCAATGATCCCTACGTGCCTCCCGGCCACCTCGCACGCGTCTGTCGCGAGCGGGGCCACGACGTGGATGTGGTCGCCCTCGATGCCGGGGAATCCCTGCCGCCCATCGGGTCCGTCTCGGCGATCGCGGTGCTCGGCGGGGAGATGGGCGCATACGACACGGACATCCACCCGTACCTCGAGACCGAGAAGTCGTATCTCGCCGATGCCGTGGAGCGGGGCATACCCGTTCTTGGGCTCTGCCTCGGGTGCCAGCTCCTCGCCGACGCGCTCGGAGGAGCGGCATATATGGCGCCCGCACCGGAGGCCACATTCGACGTGCTCGACGTTGTCGCCGAGGACGCCGTCGTTGGAATCCTGGGTTCGCGGCCCTCACTTGCACTCCATCGCGACACGTGGGCTCTCCCACCGGGCGCGAGGCTGATCGCCCGGTCGGGGGCCTACCTCCAGGCGTTCCGCATGGGCTCGGCATTGGGGATCCAGACGCATCCCGAGGTCACGCCCGCCATCGTCGCGGACTGGCTCGCCGACCAATCGGGTCAAGATCTCGTGATCTCCGCCGGTGCGTCACCGAAGGAGCTGCTCGAAGCGATCGCCGCCGCATCCCACGAGATCGCCGTCACGGCGGACGAGGTGTTCGGCTCATGGCTGGACGAATCGGAGCGAGCCGTGGAGAACCGTTCCGAAGTCTGACGCCTCGTCGAGAGGGCGCCCCGGCACCGGCGCCGTAGACTCCGCCTCGAGGAGGTGATCGGGCCATGACCATCGATGCACACGCTGCCCTGCGCGAGCGGGTCCGCAGCGAGTCCGGCGTCATCATGGTCATCGGGGACTCCGACACTGGCAAGACCCACATGGCGAGGACCCTCCTCACCGATGCCGTGGCCCAAGGCCGCACCGCCGCCTTCGTCGACGGCGACGTCGGAGCTTCGACCGTGGGGCCCGCGGCCTGTGTCGGTTTGTCGATCATCCGGCAACCCGGCGATCTCGACCGCTTTTCCGAGCCCGACGAGCTGCGATTCGTCGGTTCGATAGAACCTGATGGTGTCGTCCTCCCGTACGTCGTCGCCGTGGCGTCGCTGGTCGACATTGCGATCACGGAGGCCGACATCGTGATCCTCGATACGACCAACGTCGTCTCCGGAGTGGTCGGACAGACGCTCACGTACCACATCGCCGAGCTCGCAAAGCCGTCGCTCGTCGTCGCTATGCGCCGGGGGAATGAGCTTGAACCCGTCATCGGGATGCTCCGCAGGTTCCTGTCGATCCGTGTCTCGGAGGTCGAGCCACCGGACGACCTGATCCCGCTCGGGCCGATCGAGCGGCAGGAGAACCGAATCGCCGCGTTCGCGGGTGACCTCGGCGTCGACCCGCCGAGGTGGCGGGTCCAGACAACCGTGTTCGCACCCACCCTGCCGGATGGTTTCGACGTGAGCAGGCTCGACTCGATGCTCGTCGGTGTCCAGGACGAGCACGGCCGATGTCGCGGCCTGGGAGTCCTCGAGCACAGCGACACCACGGTGCGCGTGGCCACCCAGCACGGTGATGAGATGCGCGGACTGCGCCTCGGGTCGATGCGACTCAACCTCGAGACCTTCGCCGTGTCACGGGTCCGGCTGCGCGAGTTGATCTTCGGAGTCTGACGACAGCTTCGTCGCACCCGTGGCGCACCAGCCACGAGGTCGTCACGGAGCGCGTGTCGCCCCGTCCCTCGACATGACGGCGAACCCGGCATCGACGTCATGGATCGTCATGATCCGCCTCCCCGGCTGGAACGCCGGACCGATGTCCCCCACGGACAATCCGAGCGCACGCCAACGGATGGAGAGCGCCTCGAGCGAGTCATCGGTTGCGAGGGCGATCCCGTACAGGGATGCCTGACGAACGGGTGCCTCGATGACCTCGAGGACGGTGCCCACCCTGAAGAACGCTGCCTTGCGCCCGGACGGGATCGTCATCCGGAGACGTGGCTCGAGACCCGTCCGTCCCAGCGTCGCGATCGCCCCCTCGAGCTCGGGAACGAGGATGACGACATGGTCGACACTGAACCCGGGTACCGCTGTTCCGTTGATCGGAGTCATCGTGTGGATCGGAAACGCCGGAGCCGCAGGGTCCCACCCCCATTGGGGGTCCCCTGTCGCCATTGCTATGCCGTCGAATGCAGGCTCGTCCGGCCAGTCGAACGCTGTCCAATCGATGGGGAGGCGAAGTGCGGTGATCCTCGTCATGGACCGAGGCTAGATGCGCGAGGCGGGCCGGGCGATCGAAGAAGGCCCGACGAACCCCACCTCGATGGTGTCCCGCACTTCCCCTTGCGAGTTGATCGAGCCGAGGCACATCGGGCCTTCCCTGAGCAACCTAGGCGACACAGAGGGTCGGTACAACAGTGCTCGCGGAGCACTTTTCGCGTCTTGATGGCGAGTGAGCGACCAACCCTGCAGGGCGTCCGTGCAGGGGCATGTTGTCCACATGTGCACCGTGATCCACAGGGTGTTGTGCACATGGCCCTGTGAACAACTCGACTCCGCACGGATCCGTGTGTGCTCAGGCCGTGATGCCCTCGTAGAGCTCGAGCATGCGCGTCGCCGTGGCGTCCCACGAGAATCGCTGGCTGAACTCAACCGCCCCCTGCCCCAGCCTGTCAGCGAAACCGGGATGGTCCAACACGGCGCGAAGGGCTGCGGCGAACGCTGCCGGATCCAGGTTGTTGACGAGGAGACCGGTCTCCGAAGCGTTCACGACGTACGGCAGCCCCCCGATGTTCGAGGCGACGACCGGAATCCCGCAGGCCTGCGCCTCGGCGGCGACGAGCCCGAACGTCTCGCTGCGGGAAGGCACGATGACCACGTTCGCCGATCGGTAGTGGTCCGCGAGCGTCGGGTGGTCGACCGGATCGAACCAACGGACGTTGTCCTCGATGCCGTGGATCGCGATGAGGTCGCGGCATCTGGCGAGCTCCTCGTCACCGTCCGTCCCGCTCGAGCCACCCACGATGTGGAGGACCCTCGGCTCGTCGTCGGCGCTTCCATGCGCGACCAACCTGGCGAGGGCCTCGACCGCTACGCTCGTTCCCTTGTGCGCCTGGATGCGACCCGCATAGAGGATGATCCGCTCCGATCCGAAGCCGAGCCTCGCACGGGCATCGTCACGGCTCCCGGGCCTGAACACGGCGTGATCGACCCCCGGCGGTGACACGCACAGCCGCTCCGGGGAGGCCCCGTAGTGTTCGAGGAGGTCGTCGAACTCGAACGGCGTCGAGGCGATGACGCAGTCCGACCTCGCGATCACCTCTTCCTCGGTCAGGAGGCGCTCCGCGGCCGACACCGCCTCGGTGGGAGAGCGCGTCGCGTCCTTGACCTTGCCGAGCGTGTGGAAGGAGTTGGCGAGGGGAACGCCGAGCATGTTGGCGAGCCGGACACCACAGCGGCCGGACAGCCAGTAGTGGCTGTGGACGAGGTCGAACCTCTCGCCTCGCTCGGTGACCCAACGTCCCACTTCGTCGGCGAAACGCGGTGCCAACGGCATCAGGTCGACGACGCGGAGACGCTCGATCGACCCCGCCTCGATGTTCACCACCCGATACCCCGGGAGGACCTCCGTGACGAGTGGCGTCTCCGTGTCGACGCGGCGTGTGAACACGGTCACATCGATGCCGCGTGCTGACATCGTCCGAGCGAGGCGGTCGAGGTAGACGTTCATGCCGCCCGCGTCGCCGCTCCCCGGGAGGTGCAGCGGTGACGTGTGCATCGACACGTACGCGACGCGGCTGATCACGGGACCTCTCCCTCCACCAGGTAGAGGGTACGCGGCGAGGCTCCGTGCCTGTACTTGTATCGCTCGTCGCCCTTGAGGAAGTCGAACACGATCACCCCACGTCGTATCTGGTCCTCGATCATGGATGAGAACAGGACGACCCCCGGGGATGCCATGGCAGCGTCGGGGTCGTACGCCGAGTTGTAGTAGTAGTAGCCGTCCGGTGTCTCGAAACCGAATGCCGATGCTCGCACGATCCCTTCGCACACGAGGTCGTGGATCACGGCGTCGGCGGTCTCGATGAGGTCGCTGAAGAACGCCTGCATTTCGTCGGTCATGAACCCACCCTTGTCGCCTTGGGAGGTCCGGTGCATTGCGTAGAAGCTCTCGGCGGCGTCGGCGCCCCGCCTGACCACCTCGATGTCACCGAACTCCGCGACGAACCGGCGACGCTTCCGGCGCACCTCGTGCCGTTCCTTCTTCCCGATCGACTCGAGCCAGTCGTCATAACTCGGGGGGAGGTCGAGGACCGCCGTCGACTCGTGCTCGCTGATCTCGGGCTCGACCCCGGCCGCCGTCGCGCCGGCCACGACGAGATCCCGCGCATCGGCGGGAAGCGAGTCGAATCGGAACCGGCGCCCACGGAACCGCGAAAGTGCGCGGGCGACCACATCAGGATCGTCGCCGAGAGGAGAGTGATAATCGGTCAGGTCGGGAGGGCCCGCCATGCGAATGTAGCCGTCATCGACGAGCGCTATCGCACCTGTGTCATCGGCTTCGATGAGGATGGCTTCCGGAGGTGTCCCCGCCGCCCGCTCGACAGCTGCGAGGAACGGCCGATGGGAAAACGGACCGGTGTGTGGAGACGTGGCGCTGAGGCCGTGCGGGAAGGTATCCCACGGATCGTCGCGCGTCATGCCTCGACCAGTTCGAGTGAACCGACCTGCCGCGAGGCGCCGATAACGGGTATCCGGACGCAGTCGTCGAGTTGTTCCGCGGCTGTCCGTGGGAGGAGGCCGATACGGCGGGCGACCTCGATGGCGGCGGCCACCGCGATGGCGCTCGATCCCTCGGCAGATTTCGCAGCGATCCCGATGCCGTGGAGCGATGTGGCGAACGCTCCTTCCGCCCCACCTTTCGACGGTCCCCCCGAGCTGATGCCGAAGCGTCCCTCGCAGCCGACGTTGTCGGCGACGAGCGCCGGGTACTGGGACATGGCCCCTGCGATTGCGGCAAGCTCCGGGTCGCTCGTCAACCGTGAGAACGCCCGTGCGAGCCCGTGCACCGTGCCCCGAAGCGTTGGCGCACCGCACCCGTCGACACCGACGGGCTCGGGGTCCTCACCTGTGAGGTCCGTGACGATTCCGAGAATGTCGCGTTGGATCCGATGGCCGGGATCGAGGTAGCTCTCCGTCGGAAGTCCCGCAACGTTGCACGCAGCCAGCCACCCCGCATGCTTTCCGCTGCAGTTGTGGAATCGACGCTCCGGTCCGGTCGCTCCGCTGCGAAGGACGATGTCCCGTGCTCGTTGTGCCCAGGGCCAGTCGGGCGGGCACTGGAGCGCATCGGGGCCGAGGCCGTGGTCCGAGAGGATCCGCTCGACAATGGCCACCTGCACCGGGAACCCGCGATGGCTCGAGCACGTCACGGCGAGGTGTTCGGGAGGCAGTTCGAGCCCGAGACGCATCGCTGCGAGCGCCTGGAACGGCTTGATGGCGGATCGATGGAACATGGGACGATCTGTGTCACCGGTCGCATACAGCGTCGTGCCCGTGCGATCGATGGCGATGACCGACACGTCGTGGACACTCTCGACCAATCCGGATCGGATCCGTGCGAACCGCATGGATCAGTTCGTCGTCAGGAGTTCGTCTGCGTCGGCCAAGCCGTCGCGGTATCGCCTTGTGAGCTCACCCGTGATGAGGTCGTGGGCATCGTGAACGGCACGCCTCTGTTCCGACACGATCCCTTCCGTTGCCGCGAGGTCGTCCCGGATGGAGGCGAGGTCCTCGTCGTTGAGGAGCGGCAGCCTCGCAAGGAAGTCGTCACCGAGCGCCTTGTCGACGTCGCGCCTACCCTCCCCTGCTCGTTCGGGTGTCTCGATCGACAGCTCCCTGTCCAGGGGGTTCGATGTCCTCCCTGACGGGGGGTCGGTCAGGATCTCGGGCAGCGCATCCAACAACGATCGGGTCTCCGTCCCCGCTCGTCTGCGGAGTTCGAAGTCCAGCAGATCCATTCGGCCGTGCAGGATGCGTCGGTAGTACGACAGTTCGGTGTCGAGGACGTCGAGGAGTTTGCGGCGCTCACGCAACTCGGCAACGGGGGCCGAGTCGATGTCGTCCGTGAAGGCGGGGTCCAGAACCCGGTCGATGCGTCGTCTCTGCTGCGGCATGGTTGCCATCAATTTAGCAAGCGGAGCGCACCGTGGGGTACGGGTTGACCGCCTTGCCATTCGGTCGGATCTCGAAATGGAGGTGCGGGGAGGTGTATCTGGCGTTCCCCGAGTTGCCCAGATATCCGACCACGGTGCCCTTTGCGACCCGCTGCCCGGAGGACAGGTCGGATGGATGGCCTTCGAGGTGGGTGTAGTAGTACACGACCCCGTTGTCGGCGTACAGGTGTGTCGAGAGCCCGCCGAGGCTGTTGGAGCTGAAGGTGATGCGTCCGTCGACGACGGCCAACAGCCTCGTATTTCGAGCATTGAACATGTCAACGCCCTTGTGGCTGCGTCCTCCCGACCTCGGGAAGCCCCACGAGTCGATGAAGGCGGCTCCGCCCTCCACGGGGCAAATGAAGCCCGGTGTGGAAGCGGCGGGAGCGCCACCTGCAGCCCCCGGACGCGACGATGACTGCGCCGCGGCCTGCTTCTTGCGCCGGTCGTCCTCGATCTTCTTCTCCCTGATCGCACGACTGTGGGTGTCGATGGCATCCCTGAGGGCGTCATCTGCCGCTGCGAGGATTCGGCGCTGCTGGTCCTGGAGCTCTGCGATCTCCTCGACGACTCCGGCGGCCTCGTTCTCGTTCGCGGCGACCTCGGCCCTCTTCACGTCGAGGTCGGCGGAGGAGCGGTCGGCCTGTCGAGAGACTGCTTGGAGATTGTCCATCGACGTGAGCTCGCGATCGGCTGCCCGGTCGAGAAGGGCCTGCGACGTCACGAGGTCCTGAATCGACGTTGCGGTGAAGACGGTGCCGATCAGGCCGCGCTGTCCCGACATGTACGCGTCGACGACGATGGTTCGTGCGGTCTCCTCGAGCTGGGCGGCCTCGGCGGTGTATCGCTCGACCGCCGCTTCCATACGCGAGATCCGATAGAGCAGGTCCTCGTGCTCGGCGTGGATCAGCTCATACCGCTCTACTGCCTCGTCGAGCCGGGCAGTGACGTCGACGTAGTCCCGATACGCCTGTGACTGGCGTGCCTCGGCCGCACGCTTGTTGCGTTCGGCTGCGTCGACGTCGGATTGGGTCTGTGCGGACGCGCCGATCGGAACGAGCGCCAAGAGGGCGAACGTGGAGATCAGGATTACCCAGCGCCGAGCGGAGTGTCGGACCATGAACCCGCGAGGATAGGGCGAGTTCCACGAAACCCCCCTGAAGCCCGTCCCGGTCGCAGCCCGATCGGCTATCCGAACACCCAGATGACGAGCCAGAACAGCGGTGCAGCGACGATGGCGCCGTCGAACATCGCGAGTGACCCCGGTGCGTTCTCCGTGTGGACGACGGTGCCCGTGCGGAGCATGGAACCGAGCGCGCGCCCAGCAATGATGCCCGCCGCCACGGCAACGGCTCCCAGCATCCCGGCAGCGATGTCGAGTTCAGTGATGACGAGACCTGCGATGAGGCCCGCGAGCAGGGCGCCGAGGAGGGCACCGACGTTCGCATCGACCGACTGGATCGCCTGACCGTATACGCCGGCGATCCAGGCACCCGCCAGTGCGAAGACCGTGATGAGGACGAACGCGACGACCGCGTACGAACCCGTCAACCTGATCAGTACCAGTCCTCCGGCGGCGGACGCCGCGACGATCGTGACGAGGGCGGTCGCGGCGGTCGTCCGGAAGTCCCTGGAGCCACGATCGAACACGGGCCACGTCACCGCGACGGCGATCCCGAGGGCCATCGCCCCGGCGAAGCCGTCGAAACCCCATGCATACGTGAAGGCACCGGATGCGCTTGCTGCGATGAGAGGAGGGAACACCACAAAGGTGTCCCGTGTCGCCTGTGCCGTCTCCGAGACGTCCCACACCCAGGCGAGGACGGCGCCGACAGCGACGATGACGAACCACTCCTCCGCCGCCCACGCCACCGCCAGCAGCGACACGACGAGTGCGAAGGACAGGATGTTGGGCGCTGCATCGATCGTGGACGTCATCGATGCGGTGCCACCGCTCACCGGGGGGATGAGGGCGACCTCGTCGCTCGCGGACAGGGGGGTTGCAGCGTCCGCAACCTCACCATTGACCCACGTGCCGGCACTCGGGAGACCCGAACGGAACGGCTCGCCGAACCGCTCGGCGGCGGTCTCGACGAGGTCCCCGACGGTGGGCGCATCTATGACCACCGAGTCCGTGCCGGCGGATTCCCTGAGGTTGGCGAAGAGTCGGAGCGTGGCCATCGCTGCAAGCGTAGTGCCCCCGGTCCTGCCAGACACGTCGACGGAGGGGCGGGCTCGTCAGTCGACGAGGAGTGCGGGATCGCAGCGGCCGGGTTCCGAGATGTGGGCGATGTGCCCACCAACGACGGTGCAGACCACCCTGGATCCGTCGAGGATGCAGATGTCCGCCACGGACCCGTCGCGTAGGCGACCGCGGTCCGGGCGACGCACCGCACGGGCGGGATTGGCAGTGGCGGCCCTGAGGATGCCGGAGAGGGGTGACGACACGGTCCGTGCGAGGATGTCGATGGCGCGGTCCATGGTGGTGGCGGCGCCTGCGAGTGTTCCGTCCCCCTTCGTCACGGCTCCGCCTGCGAGGGTGACCGGAACTCCGCCGATCTGATACTCGCCATCCGGCATACCCGCCGCGGCGATCGCATCCGTGATCAACACGAACCGGTCGGCGGCTGCGTTCCATGCGAGTTGGACCGTCGCTGGGTCGTGGTGGTGCCCGTCGACGATCATGCTGAAGAACGCCCGAGGATCGGTGAGGAGGACGCCCGCGATGCCTGGGTCGCGGGCGGTGATCGGAGGCATCGCGTTCAGGAGATGCGTTCCCAATGTTGCTCCTGCGTCAAGGGCCTCCCTCGCCTGCGCGGTGGTCGCGGCGGAGTGGCCGATCGAAACGATGGTTCCCGCGGCGCTGAACCGCCGGATCATGTCAAGGGCACCGCGGAGCTCCGGGGCGACCGTGATGATCGCGATGCTCGGGTGGGGCTCGAGCCTCGTGTCGAGCGGCTCGGTGAGGAGGTCCTCGGGGTGCGCCCCGCGTCGGGTCGGAGCAAGGTGCGGTCCCTCGATGTGGAGCCCGATGGGCTCGGCGCCGACATACGCCTTCGGTCGCATCGCGATCGCAGCGATCGCGGCTTCGACCCTGTCGTGAGGCGCGGTGATGATCGTGGGGAAGAACGCGGTCACGCCCGTGGCCGGGAGGAGCGCGCCGACCTTCCAAATGGATGACGGATCGTCGGTGAAGTCGGAGCCGAATGCGCCGTTGATCTGGATGTCGATGAAGCCGGGGACGACGGTCAGCCCTGAAGCGTCGATGACGTGGCCGGCGAGGTTCCCGACCGATGCCTGGACGCCATCGACGATGCCGACGCTGATCGGCTCACCGTCGAACCCCCTGCCTCCCTCGATGCGGATGCGAGTCATGGAGGTGCCGATCCCGTCACGCGGTGACGGTGCCGGTGCACGGGCCGAAACCGATGTGGACGCCGTCCGTGTTCGAGCAACGAGCCTTCATCGAGACGGTGTCGCCGTCCTCGAGGAACGTCCGCTGGGAACCATCGGCGAGGACGATCGGATCGGTTCCGTTCCACGAGGACTCCAGCAGGGATCCGAAGCCTGCCCTTGTGTGTCCTGACACCGTGCCCGATGCGAAGAGGTCACCCGCACGGATCGTGGCTCCGTTGACGGTTGCGTGTGCGAGCTGCTGGGCCATCGTCCAGTACATGTCGAGGAACGACGTCGTGCACACCGTCGTTGGAGCGCCTGCCCCCGGCGTGAGTTCGACGGAGAGGTCGATATCGACACCCCGATGCGCATCCGATCGCAGGTAGTCGAGCGGCTCAGTGTCCTGGGCCGGCCGGGCCACCCGGAAGGGTTCGAGTGCTTCGAGCGGCACGATCCATGGCGAGATCGTGGTTGCGAACGACTTGCCGAGGAATGGCCCGAGTGGGACGTATTCCCACGCCTGGAGGTCCCTGGCCGACCAGTCGTTCACGATGCACATCCCGAAGATATGGTGCTCTGCCTCGTCGATCGGGATCGCCGTGCCGAGTTCGGGGCCCCGTCCCGTCACGAATCCCACCTCGAGCTCGAAGTCCAACTTCTCCGACGGTCCGAACGTCGGACCGTGGTCGCCCCTGCGCTGTCCATGCGGGCGGCGGATGTCCGTCCCCGAGACGACGACGGTGCCGGCCCTCCCGTGGTAGCCGACGGGGAGGTGCTTCCAGTTCTCGAGGAGCGGTTCTGCGTCGGGGCGGAACATGCGTCCCACGTTCGTCGCGTGCTGTTCGTTGGAGTAGAAGTCGACGTAGTCACCGACCTCGACTGGCAGTGAGAGCTTCACGGCACCCGTGACGAGGAGGTCGTGCTTGTCGCAGAACCGCCTGCCCTCGAGGTCGGCCTTGTTGAGCACCTCGACGATACGCGACCTCACGGTCGACCACACACCCCGTCCCTGTGAGAGGAAGCCGTTGAGGGACGCGGCGCGGAACGTGTCGGGTTCGAGGCCGCTGTTCGCGAAGAGGCCCGCTGTCTCCGCCTTGGCGAGGTCGAAGATGCTCTCACCGATCGCGACACCGCACCGGGTCCCCGTCACGTCGGTGAACACCCCGTACGGAAGGTTCTGGATCGGGAAGTCCGAACCTTCGGGGACGTCCACCCAGGAACGGATGTGCGGCTCGACGCTCATCCGCCGTCCCCGAGGAACGACATCCCCGCCAGCGCCTCCCTGGGCTCGTCGATGTCGCAGGAGCCGAAGGCGACGAGACCGCGCAGGCGTGACCTGCGGATCGCGGATCCAGGGAGGACGACGTCCCTCCAGCTCGCAGCGACCGGTGTGATCGCGAAGGCAGTCGGATCGGACTCCGCGACGATCTCCCTGACGACCGAGATCGGCTGTCCGGCGTCAGCGGCAACCGAGGCGATCAGCAGGTTGACGAACCCGTGCCGCCACGCACCGATGGCCGCATCGCGGTGGCGGATCGGTTGGTGGAGGCCTGCCGTCGCCTTGAAGGGGACGTCCGCGAACGACGCGGCCCACACGAACTCAGTCACCTCGTCGACCGTGGGGAAGTCGTCCTTCGTGAGCCCGCCACATCTGAGCTTCGCACCGCCGCGCCGGCCACGGTCGCGAAGTGCATCGCCGATCGCCCTGACCTGGTCGTCGAGTGGGCCCTCTCGGTCGACCTCGATGAACACAGCGAGGTCGGGATCGATCGTGGCGACCGTGTCGATGAGGTTTCCGGGGGCATCACCGGGTGCGAGCATGAGTTCGAAGGCGGCGATGGTCATGGCGGGTGACATCTCCCGCTGGAAGTCGAGGCCGAGGGACGCACCTGCTCCCGGTGACGTGTCGCATACGACGCCGATGTTCCACGGCTGGTCTCCCGCTACGAGGGAGTGTGTGGCCACGGCTGCGAGTTCCTGGAGCTGGGACGCCCTGACCAGGAACCGCCCGACGATCCAGCGGTCGTCCGATGCGATCGTGGCTCGATAGCCGGCCACTGCATCAGACATGGACAGGGAGGCGGGCGGGAACACACCGGCGTAGTCGATGAGCCCGCTGAACGCGGCTGTCCTCGCGTCGATGGCCAGCCTCATCGACCCTCGAGCCATGTCCACGCGTATCCATCTTCCTCGGTGTCGCGAGCGCCCGGACCCAGGTCCAGGGGTCGGAAGGTGTCGATCATCACAGCGAGCTCCTCGGTTCCGGACTTGCCGATCGAAGCTTCGACGGATCCCGGCTGGGGTCCGTGGGTGTGTCCCCCCGGGTGCAACGACACCGAACCCTGTTCGATGCCGGCACCTTTGCGGGACATGAAGTCGCCGTCGACGTAGAAGAGGACTTCGTCGGAGTCGACGTTGGAGTGGTTGTACGGCGCGGGGATCGCGTCGGGGTGATAGTCGAACAGGCGCGGCACGAAAGAGCAAACAACGACACCGGGCGCCTCGAAGGTCTGGTGGACGGGCGGTGGCTGGTGGATTCGCCCGGTGATCGGTTCGAAGTCGTGGATCGAGAACCGGTAGGGGTACAGGCACCCGTCCCACCCGACGACGTCGAAGGGATGGTGCTCGTACACGAATCGGGTCATGCCTCCGCGGTGTTTCACCAGTACGTCGACCTCGGAGTCGGATCGGAGGATCGGTGCGGAGGGCCCGTGGAGATCCCGCTCGCAGTAGGGGGCGTGCTCGAGGAGTTGCCCATTGCGTGACAGGTACCTTCGCGGGGGACCGATGTGGCCCCTGGTCTCGAGGATGAGAGCCCTGACAGGTTCCGAGGAAGCGTCGATTTCGTACCGGTGGATCGTCGAAGCGGGAATCACCAGATAGTCCCCAGGTTCGAACCGAATCGCTCCGAATACCGTCTCGAGCGTCCCCGTCCCGCGTTCGATGAACACCATCTCGTCGCCGGTCGCGTTCTTGTAGAGGCCTGAGCTGTCCGATCCGACGAAGTAGGAGATGACGCAGTCCTCGTTCCCCAGCAGTACCGACCGGGCGGCGATGATGTCCCCGCCTGCCTTGAGCTTGTGGGTCCGGAAGTGACGGGGTCGAAGTGGATGGTTCGGGGTCGTCTCCTGGTCCTCGTGCTCGACAGCTTCGATCGACTTGAGAGCAGTCGGAGGATGTTTGTGGTAGAGCAGGGCGGAGTCGAACGAGAATCCCTCCTCGCCCATGAGCTCCTCCGCGAATAGCGAACCGTCAGGCTGTCGGAACTGGGTGTGGCGCTTTGGCGGGACCTCGCCCACCGTCCGGTAGTACGGCATCGATCTCCTCGGTCTCGAGACCATGGTACGCACCGGGACGCGCCTTGGCTGGCAGCCGAACTTCCTTCGGCGCCACGCAGGAAGGTGATCCGGCCTGCGATACTTGCACGGTCCGTGTCTGGTGAGAGGAGCCCCGATGGATGTCGACATGACGCTGCGAGCGAAGGAGTTCGCGTCCAAGGACCCGTTCCCGATGAAGGGATTCGGCCCCGTCGAGTGGTGGGTCGGCAACGCGTTCATGACAGCGCAAGCGTTCCGCGCACTCCTGGGCCTCCAGATCGTCGGGTATCGGGGGCCCGAGACCGGTGTCGGCGATCGATCGTCGTATCTCCTGCGAGGCGATCAGATCCAGTTCATCGTCTCGGGCGCCCAGGACGGGGACCACGAGATCTCGGAGCACGTGAAGCTCCATGGTCCCGGAGTCAAGGACGTCGGGTTCCTCGTCCCTGACGCCGCGACCGCGTTCTCGCTCGCCGTCGAACGCGGCGCAACCGCCCATCGTGAGCCCGAGGTGATCGAGAGCGACCGTGGTCGCATGGTGATCGCCGCCATCCGTGCCTACGGAGACACCGTCCACTCGCTGATCGAGGTCGATGGCGAGGATCCCCGCTTCGAGCCTCGAACCGATTCGATCGCCCGCGACACCGGGCTCCACGCGATCGACCACGTCGTTGCGAACGTGGAACTCGGCGGAATGAACGAGTGGGTGCAGTTCTATGAGCGGATCTTCTCGTTCACCATGTTGCGCCACTTCGACGACGAGGCGATCTCGACGGAGTACACGGCACTCATGTCGAAGGTCATGGCGGGGGGGAACGGCATCATCAAGCTTCCGATCAACGAACCGGCACACGGAAGGAAGAAGAGCCAGATCGAGGAGTATCTCGACTTCTACAAATCCCCCGGGGTACAGCATCTCGCCCTGTCGACCCCGGACCTCCAGACCACGATGGAGGAGATCCACGGAAGGGGCCTCGAGACGATCGAGGTGCCGCACGAGTACTACACGGAGGCACAGCAGCGCCTCGCGGAGTACGACCTCGACTGGGACCGCATCGAGCGTCTGAGCCTCCTCGTCGACAAGGACGAGGACGGCTATCTGCTCCAGACCTTCACGAAGATGCTCCAGGACCGTCCGACCGTCTTCTTCGAGTTCATCGAGCGACGCGGGGCCACCGGTTTCGGCATCGGGAACTTCAAGGCCTTGTTCGAGGCGATCGAACGGGAGCAGGCGAAGCGGGGCAACCTGTAGTCCGGCGTCACCCGATTGGGACGCCATCGCCGTGAGGTTCCTGCGGGGCGTCAGTACAGCTCGGGTACGAACGTCTGCTCTGTGATCGGTGGTCGGATGTAGCCGTGATCGGGTTGTCGCGGCGGGAGCTCGACCGTTCCGAGCGTGCGGTCCTCGTACGGGATGATCGAGAGCAGGTGGCTGATGCAGTTGAGCCTTGCGCGCTTCTTGTCCTCGGCGTTCACCACGTACCACGGCGCCTGCTTGATGTCGGTGTGGTCGAACATGATGTCCTTCGCCTTCGAGAACTCCACCCACCGGGCCCGGGACTCGAGATCCATCGGGGACAACTTCCAGCGTTTCGTCTTGTCGTCGATCCGTGAGCGGAACCGTCGTTCCTGTTCCTCGTCGCTCACCGAGAACCAGTACTTGATGAGGATGATCCCGCTGCGCACCAGCATTCGCTCGAACTCGGGGCAGGACCGGAGGAACTCCCTGTACTCCTCCTCGGTGCAGAACCCCATCACGGGTTCGACGAGCGCCCTGTTGTACCAGGACCTGTCGAACATGACCATCTCACCCGCCGCGGGCAGGTACGGAACGTAGCGCTGGAACCACCACTGGGTCTTCTCGCGCTCGGTCGGGGTGCCGAGGGCTTCGACCCGGCAGATGCGAGGATTGAGGCGCTCACTGATCCGCTTGATGGCACCGCCCTTGCCTGCGGCATCCCTGCCTTCGAAGACCACGACGACCCTGCATCCCTCGGTGCGGATGTAGCTCTGTAGCTTGACGAGCTCGATCTGGAGGCGTTCGAGTTCCTCTTCGTAGAACCGCGTCTTGAGCTTGGGCTTCTTCTCGCCTCGCACGGGTTCGATGGTGTTGAACACCGACTCGCCGACATCGCTCATGGTGACTCGTCCCTCCGATGATGATCCCCCGACGATACTCGGAGCGGAGGAGCCGGTGACGCCTCGGATCGGTACCCTGCACGCCATGACCCTTCCCGTGTCATTCCTCAGCGACTTCGGTCACGACGACGAATTCGTCGGCGTCGTCCACGGCGTCATCGCCCGGATCGCGCCCGAGGTCCGTGTGATCGACGTGACCCACGGCGTTCGTCGTGGTGACGTCCACGGCGGTGCACTCGCACTCACACGTGCGGTGCAGTTCATGCCGGACGGTGTGTTCCTCGCGGTCATCGATCCGGGAGTGGGAACCGCGCGTCGGGCGATCGCTGCGCGCACCCCAGTCGGATACTTCGTCGGACCTGACAACGGGTTGCTCGCACCCGCCGTCGCGATGGTCGGCGGCGCCGATCGCATCGTGTCGCTGGAGGATCCCCGGTTCCGGCTTCCCTCCGCCGGGGCGACATTCCACGGACGTGACGTGTTCGCACCGGCGGCGGCCGTCCTTGCGTCGTCCCAGGCGGCCCTCGACGATCTCGGGCCTGTTCTCCCACCCGAGACGATCACACCGCTGATGGTTCCCCTTGCCGAACCGGTTGGCAACGGTGGGATCAAAGCGACCGTCCTGTGGATCGATTCGTTCGGCAACATCCAGTTCAACATCGCCTTGGAGGATCTCGTCGCGCTCGACCTGGCCCCCGGAGACGACGTGCGCGTGTCGTTCGGGATGGCGGACCACCGCATCCGGTGGGGAGACACGTACGGCTCGGTCGAGGAAGGGGAGCCGGTCGTCCATGTCGACTCCCACGGCCAGATCGCCCTCGGCGTTCGTGCAGGTCGTGCGGTGGATGACTTCCCGCTCCATGTCGGGGACTCAGCGGTGATCGGACGGCCCGACGGCGGCAACCGCATCGAGATCCGCGCGGTCACCTGATCCGACAAGGGCCAGTGGCCCTGGGCGACGGTCCTGGGCCCATCACGGTTCCCAATCGTCGGCCACCAGTTCCATCAACAGTCCGTCGTGCCACACCCCGTCGGGGCCGCGCTCGTACTGACGCATTGTGCCGACAGGTCGGAAGCCGACTCCCTCGTACACGGCGATCGCCGGCGCGTTGTCGGCGGCGGGATCGATGGTCAGTCGGTGGTGCCCCCTGACATCGAAGAGGTAGCCGACCAGGGCTCTGATCGCGTCCGTCGCGTAGCCTCGCCGGTGGACGCTGGGATCGACGAAGATGTCGATCTGGGCGTGGCGGTAATCGGGGTCGGCCTCTTCGCTCCATTGGATCGCTCCGACGACCCTCCCTCCGGGCTCCTCGATCACGTAGTGCTCGAAGTCAGGTGCGTCGATCGAGTCTGCGACCTCTCGCGAAATGTCGTCACCGCCCCAGCGGGCGTGGACCTCGGGTGTCCGCCGAATCGAGACCAGGGCATCCACGTCATCAGCCCGGGGGCGGCGGAGGCGAATCAGATCTCCGGGGATCTCATCCATGGCGCACATCCTATCGAACGCGCGTCGGGCGTCCTGAGAGCCTGCACCGATCGGCGGGTTACGGCGTGAGCCCTCCGGAGGCCAGTTTGACGAGGAACGCGATGACGATGAAGGCCATCAGGACGACGATTGCAATCGAGGTGACGGGCCGCACGAGTCAGGATCCCACGTTCACGGTGCGCTCGATCGCCGTGTAGATGTGCTCGGACATCTTCGCCTCGTCGGGATCGAGCAGGTTGGCCATGACCTTCAGCGTCCACTCCATCAACGGCTTGTTCCGGATGCCGACCGTCGTGAGGGTCTTCATGATGGTCGGGTTCCCGATGACCCTTACGAAGACCCGTGCAACCCGGTGGTAGTCGCCGTAGGTCGCCTCGAGCTCCGCGTCGTACCCCGCGAGCGCCGACGTGTCTCCTGCGACCGCTTCGGCCATGAATCGGGCGGCCATGCGCCCTGTCTCGTAGGCGTAGTCGATGCCTTCGCCGTTGAAGGGGTTCACGGCGCCCGAGGCATCCCCGATCAGCACCCAGTTCCGGCCGACCTTCGGCCCGACGGACAGCGACATAGGGAGCTTGCCGCCGATCGGGCGGGTGTGGCTCGTGTCCTCGGTGATCTTCCAGTGGTCGGGAAGCTGCTGGACGTAGGCGTCGAGGATGCTCGAGGTGTTGATGTCCTTCCATCCCTTGAACGTCGAGACAAGGCCCGCACCGACGTTGATCTCACCGTCACCGAGCGGGAAGACCCATCCGTATCCAGGCATCGCCCTGCCCTCGGAATCTCGGATGTCGAGTTGGCTCTCGATCATCCGATCGTCCGAATTCGGGCTCTCCCAGTAGGCGCGAACGGCGAGACCGTACGGATAGTCGCGACGTCGTGATGCGCCGACACCGCGTCCGAAGCGGGAGTTCGAACCGTCGGCGATGATCACGAAGTCCGGGTGAACGGTCCGGGTCCCCTGGGCGTTGGTCAGGGTGACGGCAGTGACCTTGTCGTTCTCGAGGACGGGCATAGCGGTCGTGCCCTGCTCGACGATCGCACCTTGCGCAGCGGCGAGTCCGGCAACGGTGCCGTCGAGGTCGGCGCGGCGCATCGTGGCACCCCAGTTCGGGTACACGGAGTGCTCCGGCCATGCAAGCTCGATCTTCATGTCGCCCGCATAGGCGCGGAGTCCCTCGACCCTGTGCAGGTCGAGACCTTCGAAGTCGAAGCCCATGTCGAGGAGCTGCTTGATCGCCCGTGGTGTGAGGCCGTCACCACACGCCTTCTCACGCGGGTAATGCTTCTTCTCTACGAGGTGGACCGCGACTCCGTTGCGTGCCAGCCAGTAGGCGGCCGACGCCCCACCTGGGCCACCGCCGACGACGAGGACGCTTGCAGTCATGGTGGTCAGGGTACCGGCCGGTAGGCACATCGCAACGGCTCGGCTCGGCGACGAATGCAATCGGTCGACACCGGCGCGATCACAGCCGTCATGGCCGGTCCCGGTGCGTCCAGACCCTACGGCTGGCTTGCCTCGACCGTTTCGTCCACTTCTTCGACGAGTCCGCAGTCGATCTCGGCTTCCGTGCGGTCCTGGCCACCGAATGTGACACGCTCGTAGAGGGAGACGGCGGCAATCTGCTCAGGTGTGAGCGCGCCGTCGTATCCGGGCATCAGGCCGCCCCCGCCGACCGGTTTGTTCGTGGCGCCGTATGTCGGGTCAGGGAAGTTCGCCGTGCCGAGCGTGACCCAAACCACATGGTCGTTGCAGGCGGGGAACGTAGCCAACACTGCGCCACCGGCGAACGCAGGTCCGACACCGCCTCCGCCGTCCGCCCCGTGGCATGCCGCACACTGGGCGTAGATGCCCGCGCCCATCGACAGGTAGTCGACGGTTGAAGACCCGTACTCGGACCCGTCGCAGTTGACCGCGAGACCGGTTGCGGGATCGATATTGAGCTGGCCAGCGGTGCCACAGTCCGGGCCGTTGGGTGAGACGAGGATGTAGGTCACAGCGAGCAGCGGGATGATGAGGAAGGCCGCGGCCAGCCAGGTCGGGTAGCCGCCCCGGCGAGCTGCCATTTCCGACTCGACCTGATCGCCCTCGGCACCGCCCGATCTCTCCGATGCGGCAGCGGCGATCACCTCGACGTCATCAGTTGCCGGAGCTTCGTCGGGCTGGGTGGCGGGTTCCGTCGATGGGGAGGCCTGCGCCTCCGGCTGCGGTGTCGGTGCGCCCGAGGGTGCGCCAACGGATGCGGGGTCGACTCCTGCCCATTCGGCGAGGACGGCTTCGAGGGGTTCGCCGGTCTTCTTTGCGCGTGCCTCGGCGGAGCGTTTGGCGATGGGTGCCGGCATGCCCTTTGCCTCTGCGACCTTCTCGAGGAGTTCGTCCATCGACATGGTTGCTGCGTCGGGCGCCGCGGGTGCGTCAGCCGAGGAGGGGGCGGCCGGTGCCGCAGATGCGTCCGCTTGCTCGGGTTGCGGCGTCGCCGCGTCGGCGGCAGCGCCGACCGATGTGGGGTCGACTCCTGCCCATTCGGCGAGGACGGCTTCGAGGGGTTCGCCGGTCTTCTTCGCGCGTGCCTCGGCGGAGCGTTTGGCGATGGGTGCCGGCATGCCCTTTGCCTCTGCGACCTTCTCGAGGAGTTCGTCCATGGACATGGATGCAGCCGCTGCTGCTGCGGCAGGAGGCGCGGCTGCCTGCTCAGCCGCCGGGGCTTCCTCGGGTTCCCGCTCGGCGGCCGCCGCGGACCCCGGCTCGGTGTCCGCCGAGTCCGACTCGGACGGCTGTGGCGCCGGCGTGCTGGTGGGTTGCCCGGGGCGTTCAGCGACCGGGAGTTCGAGACCGGCCTCGGCGCGGGACTGGAGGTCGTCGAGGTCGACGCCGGCCCAGGTCGCGAGGACCGAATCGATGCTCGTTCCCGCGTTTCGTGCGCGAGCCTCAGCGGAGGATCGCACGAGCTTCTCCGGCATCCGCTTCGATGCTGCCGCAAGCCCGACGAGGTACTCCGTCGATACCGAGGTCGGAGCCCCGCTGGTTTCGGCAGGGTGCTCCGAAGGCACGGGATCAGGCGCTGCCGTCGCAGCAGGCGGGCTGTCGGGCCCTTCGTTCGGCGAGTCGAGCGCGGCGGCATCCATTGTCTCGGCGGGCGTCGCAGCTTCTTCCGCTGCCGGTTCCTCGGTGTGACCGTCCGCCTCTTCGCCCGCCCACTCGGCGAGGACGGCCTCGAGGGTGATGCCCTCCTTGTCGGCCCTGGCCTGCGCGGAACGCTTGGCGAGGGATGGGGGCATGCCCATCTTCTCCGCCGCCTTGTTGAGGAGTTCGTCCATGTGGCCCCTACCTCAGGGTCTCGATGTAGCTGACAAGTGCGCTGAGGTCGTCGCTGGAAAGATACGCATAGGACGGCATCGTCGACCACGGCACGACCGACCGGGGATTTGCGAGGTGTGCCTCGACGATGACCTTGTCGAAGAACTCGACCCTCCCAGCGTAGTGCATGAGATCTGGGCCGAATCGGGAGGTGCCGAGGAGGGCGGGGGCTTCGTTCGCATAGTCGCCTGCGATGCTCACCGCTCCGAGTCCCACGTCACTTCCGATGGGTCGGACCTGTTGGGTATGGCACTCGATGCACCCTTCCGAGATGTAGAGGTCGCGCCCGATCGCCTCCACCGAGCCCGCGGCATACGTACGGCTGGTGTCAGCGAGGATGGTCGCCTCGCGATCGGCCCCGTCGGCGGCGGGGAGCACCCATGTCATCAAAGCGGCGAAGACCCACACGCCGACGACACCCGTGATGAGTCGTCCCCACGACGCGTAGCGTGGAGGGCCTTCGAACTCGAGGTCGTAGTCGGTCGCTTCGAACGCCACGGCACCGGCGGGGTCGCCATGTCGGGGGACCAGGAACGCGATCTGGCCGATGGCGAAGATGGCGGCGCCGATCGCAGCGATCCAGAGGAACAGCGCGGCGCTGTCCGTGGTCACCTTCCATGCGTCCCCTGCGTTCACGTACCCCTGGCTCGCCGGTCCCGCCGCCCAGCTGAAGCCGACGACCACCCCGCCGACGAGGAGGCCTGCTGCGATCGCGAGGAGGCCGAGCGTCGAGAGGACATAGTGGACGGAGGGCCCGCCGGTACGGCCACCCCGAAGGATCGACACCGTGGTGAAGATCGCGAACGAACCGCCGCCGAGAACGATCAGGGCCTCGAGGCCGTTGACCCACGGTGTGAACTGGACCACGCCGCTCGTCGCGCGCCAAGCGGTGAGCAGCAACACGACCGTCGCGAGGGCGAGCGCCAGGGCTGCGATCACGGCGTAGCGGAGGGTTGCGCGGTCGGTGATGGCCGAGACCTTGCCCGTGATCATCAGGCCGAGGTCGGCCGCGATCGTCAGGGCGGGGATCAGAGCCGCGATCGCAAACGCGACGGCGAGGGTTTCGTACCAATCCGGAGTCGGCGAGAAGATGAACCTCACCGCTGCGAGATTCGCCCACACCAGGGTCAACGACCAGAAGCCGAGCGTCGAGAGGGGTCGCGGTGCGGTCGGATCGGTACCGGTCAGCGACGTGAAGGCGTGGTACAGCAATCCGACGGATGCCGTGACGAAGAACAGCCCCGTCGTCCCCGCGCTCGAGAACGCCATCTGGATGGACCCCGCGATCCCGTCGGACATCGGGATGATCGCAACGAGTCCGGACAACGCCAGCCAGATCGGAGCGGCCGTCAGGTACCAACCGGTCGCGCCGAGCGAGTCGCGCGCGGTCCGAGCAGTGCCCACGACGGCGACTGCGGCCAGGAGGTAGCCGATGGCCAGGATCGCCCTCGCCCACAGGGGCGCAGCAATCCCCGAGATTCCCGAGTTCATGCCAAGCGCGACTCCCACCGCTGCGCCGAGTGCGCCAAGGGTGATGACCACGAGGGATGCGAGCGGGATGGCCGAACGGACGACCTGGGAACCCGTCACCCTGGACAGCGCGAGGTACGTGCAGCCGAGGAGTCCGATCGTGAGCCACCCGTCGGTGAGCAGGATGCGTGCCGCAGGGGCGAGGCGGCCGTAGGTGGTGAACGCGCTGTCTGCGAGCAGATCGGGAAGCACGAGTTGCAATGCAGCCACTGCACCGATCAGGGATCCGACGATGAGGAAGAGCGATGCGACCATCACATGGCTGCGAGTGACGCCTGGGTCACGGGGATGGCTGGATGCCTGGTCCGGATGGTTCGATGCAGTTTCGGCGGTCACGCTTTCGGCGTCCTCCTGTGCGTGCTGACAGCGCTGCCCATGGGATGGCTGGCGAAACTCTAGCCGCGGACAGGTCCGCAACCCGCATCGGTTGGCGTGTCGGCCACGAACCGACCACAATCCGGGAATCGGTTCGCACGGGCCCCATCGGAGTGCACCCGCGTGAGTTCTCGGGCGCCGTAAACTGCCGACACTCGGACAGGGACATACATGACCGAACGGAAGCAACTCATCGCAGGACTGGGTTTGATCCTGGTGGGTATCGTCGTGGCCATCGTCGGCTCGTTCCTGGTCCATACCGCAGAGGCTGACGAGTTCAACGAGTTCGGCCAGGAGATCTATGCGAACTTCCCCAGGGGCTGGGTGCCCGCCACCATCGCTCAGATGATCGCCCTCGGCGGTGTGTTGATGGCGATGGCAGGTGCCGCGTTCGGCTTCATCTACGGTCGGACGCTCACATGGGCGCGAGCGATGCTCGGAGCGTTGCTGTTCACCGGACTGATGTTCATCCTGTTCGCCATCATCCCGAACCAGATGCTCACGTTGTTCCAGTCGACCCTCGAGTGGACACCGGTCAAGATCTTCGTCACCATCCCGCCGTTCCTCGTCCTCGGCAACGAGATCTCGATCTCGTACGCGGCGTTGAAGGACATGATCGTCGCCGGCTACGTGACGACGTTGCTCATTGTCCTGCCGGTCGTCATGTACCAGTGGCAGGAGCGGGCGAAGCGTTCCGGTGAGCCGAAGCCTGAACCCGTGTCGAACTACGGGCGACCGATGCGGACGGTGGAGTGATGGCCAAGGAAGCCTGGCTCGAGACCCCCCCGCTACGAGACGACTACCAGCTCGCCATTGTCGACACGTCGTATGTCCAGGCAGGCGTGAAGCCGAAGACGTTCATCCACATCAACGAGTCCGAGTGCATCCTGTGTGCGGGCTGTGTCGACATCTGCCCATGGAAGTGCATCCACTTCCTCTCCATGGACATCATCTCTGAGACCTTCGGTGTCGACAACCCTGCGGACAATGAGGAGAACGGGGCGATCTTCGTGATCGACGACACCGAGTGCACTCGGTGCAAGTTGTGCGTCGATCGGTGCCCGACGAACGTCATCACGATCGGGAAGTTCGCGGGCTCGCTCGCCGACCAGGGCTCGCAATACGAGATGGCACCATGGGAGTACGACACCGGCGAGCGCGACGACAAGAGCGGCGTCAGCTACGGGACGCGGTGGTGACGGATATGGAGAACGAGCGTGGCTGAGGGCAACGGGAGAACAGGGCTCAAGGACGCCGTGACCGGGCTGGGTGACCACGTCCGCAACTCCCAGGTGTGGACATCGATCTTCCGCCCCGGTTCCTCGATGCGGGCCGACAGCGGCGACTCGCCCCGCAACCGTGCCTACGTCGTGATGAACAACGTCCTTTACCACCTCCACCCGGTGAAGGTGAAGCGCCACGGTGTCAAGATCTCGTACGTGCTGTGTCTGGGTGGCCTGAGCTTCTTCCTCTTCATCCTCCTCACCATCACCGGCATCTTCCTCATGTTCTACTACCGCCCGACGTCGCCCCAGGCGTACTTCGACCTCCAGGCGCTCGCAACGGATGTGGCGTTCGGTCAGCTCGTGCGCAACATGCACCGTTGGGGCGCCCACGTGATGGTGCTCACGGTCTTCCTCCACATGTCACGGGTCTTCTATCACGGCGCCTACAAGCCTCCCCGTGAGTTCAACTGGGTCGTCGGCATCATCCTGCTCCTTCTCACGCTCCTCCTCTCGTTCACCGGCTACCTCCTCCCATGGGACCAGTTGGCACTGTGGGCGGTGACGGTCGGTGGGAACATGGCGGCGTACACACCCGTGTTCGGTGAACAGGTGACGTTCGCCCTCGTCGGAGGTGTGCAGATCACCGCGGACACCTTGTTGCGGTTCTATGTGCTCCACGTTTTGTTCCTCCCGTTCATCATCACGATCTTCATGGCCGTGCACTTCTGGCGAGTCCGCAAGGACGGCGGAATCTCGGGACCCCTCTAAGGAGCTGGCGTGGCAGAACTACCAGAACATCTGAAGCGCAGGGCGGCCGAGGCGAGGGCGAAGGCCGCCGGCATCAGCGTCGAGGAAGCGATGGCCGCCATGGACGGCGACAGCGCTCCGGCAACGGCAGCTTCTGCACCTGCGGCCACCTCCCCTGCAGGCTCCGGAGGAGGACGCGACCTCGATGCCGAGTCCGCGCGCTACGGCGTACCTCGGCCGCTGCTCTCACGGGCCATGATGGCGAGGGCGAAGGCGGATGGAACCGGCGTACCTGCCCTCGTCGGGGCCGGAGCACCTGCGGCCAGTGCGGGGGCGTCCACCGGTGCACCCGCTGCGGGATCAGGAGCGGCGAGCCAAACGGCATCGGCATCCGCTCCCCAAGGCCCGCCACCCGGTGTCCGCACACAGCGGCTGCTCACGGTCGTCAAGGCCGGTGCCATCCAGGGGACGACGAAGGAACCCGCGGACAAGGTCAACGTGTGGCCACACCTCCTCGCCATCGAATTCGTGGCACTGCTCGGCATGCTCGCCTTCCTGACGCTCCTCTCTGCGTTCGTCGACGCCCCCCTTCTCGAGTTCGCGAACTTCAACCAGCAGCCGAACCCTTCGAAGGCGCCGTGGTACTTCCTCGGCCTCCAGGAACTGCTCGCCTACTTCGACCCGATGGTCGCCGGTGTCATCGTGCCGGGCTTCGGCCTCGCAGCGCTTGCCTTCATCCCGTACATCGACCGGAATCCGTCGGTGCGCCCCTCGGACCGCAAGCTCGCCATCTCGCTCTACACGGTGTTCTTCATGGCGGCCGCGATCCTGACGATCTTCGGTTCCTTCTTCCGGGGCCCCGGCTTCAACTTCACGTTCCCCTGGCGCGACGGCATCTTCTTCGACGACCTCCTTACGATCCTCGAATGACCGGCGCACTCCTCTTCGCCTCCCTTCTGATCCTCGTGACGCTTGCCGCCGCTCTTGCGATCGTCACGATCGCTGCGAGGCGCTCGGATTCGGACGGAGCGGTGACCGCTGCGGAGCTCGATCGACGTGCGGCGAAGGCTGACAGGGACCGGAGGAAGGCCATGGCCGCCGCAGCCGCGGTCGGTGGTGCCGACGAGGAGGATGGATCCGCAGTCGCCACGCTCGTCGCGGCGCCGCTCGAATTCCAGGAGGATCCGCCCCGCACGGAGATCTCGGCGACGGAGTACGGCGTCACACGGCGGAAGTTCTTCAATAGGGCGATCGGCGCCGTCTTCGGGCTCTTCATGTTGCAGTTCACCCTCGCCGGACTTGCGTTCTTCTGGCCGAAGCTGAAAGGCGGCTTCGGCACGCCGATCAAGGCCGGGTCCGTCGAAGGGCTGAAGGCGGAGATCATCGACGGCGCGACGATCATTCCGAAGTTCGTACCTGCGGCCCAATCCTGGGTCGTTCCGTTCGACATGTCCAGGCTTGCAGGATCCTCCTTCGAGGCAACGCCGTTCGTCGTGGCGGGGGGCGAGGCGGACGGGGTCGGGCTGATGGCCCTCTGGCAGAAGTGCGTCCATCTCGGCTGCCGGGTTCCCGAGTGCCTGTCATCGCAGGGATTCGAGTGCCCGTGCCACGGATCGAAGTACAACCAGCACGGCGAGTACAACTCCGGGCCTGCTCCACGGAACCTCGACCGCTTCTCGGTCAGCGTGGACGCCGCAGGGGACCTCGTCATCGACACCGGTGTCGTCGTCCAGACCTCACGTGCGAAGGTATTGACGATCGCGTACCCCCAGGGTCCGTTCTGCGTGGGGTGATGAACTCGTGAAGACACTGTCGCTGATCAGCGCCGTCGCGGAGGAGACCGAGGTCGTCGATTCCTCTGCCGGGCTCGGCATCGGTGCCATCGCCCTCCTCATCGCGGTGAGCCTCATCCTGGGATGGATGGGCTTCCTGTTCGTCAACTCGCGTCGTTCCCGTGCATCCTCGGGCGAGGCGGTTCCGCCGAACCTCGCACCCCATGCGACCGACGATGAACTCGAGAACACGAAGCTCACGAAGGTGCTGCGTGCCGCCTTGTTCGGGTCCGCGCTGCTCGCGGTCTCGCTGCCGTGGTACGCATTCAACGAACCCGACCGCCAAGCCGACGCTGCGGTCGCGATCGAGGAACTCGACATCGAGGAGGGCGCTCACTGGTTCAGTGTCGACGGCTTCCAGTGTTCCAACTGCCACGGCCCGGCCGCCGGTGGCGGCGCCGCAGCGTTTGTCGAGTCTCGAAGCGGCGTGCCGGTTTCGTGGGCCGCCCCCTCACTTGACGACGTGCTGTATCGATACGACGAGGAGGAGGTGGCCTACTGGATCGTCTACGGCCGTGCGAATTCCCCGATGCCAGCCCTCGGCCTCGACGGTGGAGGCGCCATGACGGTTCAGGAGGTCGACCAGACGATCGCTTGGCTGAGGTCCATCCAGGTGAGCCAGGCCGACGCCTTCGCTCGCTCGGAGTCTGCCGTGGACCTTGCTCTTTCCCGCATCGAAGGCGGCGAGGTCGCCACGCTGAACCTGATCGCCGCCCAGGAGGCCGAGATCGCCGATGTCAAGGCTGCGGAGGGGAAGGCTGCTGTGGTCGGGTCCTTTCCCGAGGACATCAAGGACCTCTTCCAGGCGCCCGGCACGTGCACGCCGGCTTCCGCAGCCCTCGTCGGAGCCTCTTGCAGCGACCCCGGTGTGGACAGCGACCGCGACGGACTTTCGGACGCGACCGAGCGCGCTCTGACCGTCATGGCCGCAATTTCGAAGGACACGATCACGGTGATCGTTGCCGACACGGTGGTGGTGCCCAACGTCTACACGAACGAGCCGAACGCGCTCTACGACGTCCGGTTCGATCCGTTCGTCGCCTTCACCAACGAGTCGGGTGCCGGTCCCGTTGCCGATCTGGACGCCGCCGAGGCGTTGCTCGGCCAACTCGAGACGGACGTGCTCCTGCTGAACGTCACGGCGGAACGCATGGACGCCTTCCTCGCCGACCTCGAGCCCGGACTTGCCTTCCTCGAGGCCGCGCTCGCCGACAGGCCGTGGGAGGTCGACTTCGATGCGGTCGCGGCCGACCTGGGCGTTGGCGTCGAGGACGCGCAGCTCGCCGTCGGGCTCTTCAATGCGTACTGCGCTCGGTGCCACACCGGCGGATACAGCGCAGGACCGTCATTCGAGCAGGGGGCCGGATCGGGTGCGTGGGGACCGGCGCTCGCGGACGGCCGATCTCTGATCCAGTTCCCCGATCCTGCCGATCAGGTGGCGTTCATCATCTCGGGTTCCGACAACGCCGTCGGATACGGCGTCAACGGAATCGGGTCCGGACGGATGCCAGGCTTCGGCACGCTCCTGTCACGAGAACAGATCGAGTTGATCGTCATGTATGAGAGGTCGATGTGATGATGGACACCCGCCGCATGGTTCGCTCAGAGGCCGGCCTTTCGACGCTCGAGATCGTCAGTCTCATCGCCTTCATCGCCGCGATGCTCTCGATGGTTCCGTTCGTCAGGGAGTTCGTCGTCGACCTCATCGGTACGGTCTTCAACCAGCGGGATCCCGATACCGGGGAGCTCACCGATTTCTCCGTGGCGATGCGCGGGTTCGGCATCGTCGCCGGAGCGATCTTCGTCTTCATCGGTTCGGGTTGGTTCCTGCTGTGGACCAATCTCGGCAAGCGGCTCGCGTTCCTCCTCACGGGAGCGGCGACGTTCGGGTGGCTCACGATCAACGGGATCCTCTTCGTCGTGTACGCCCCTCGGGGAATCCGACCCGCAAACCTCGAAGGTCTCAACGCATTCCAGATCAGGCTGCCGGCGATCGCGATGACGCTCGGTTCGTTGCTGCTGTTCGCGATGTTCTCGGTCGCCCTCACCCGTTACGAGGCGGACACCGCCAACTGACCAGCGCCATCCGGTGCCTACGAATCCTCCGTCGGTCGTGCGATGCTCAGGTGATGGGCCAGGATCCCGAGTTCCGTTGACAGGTCGACGCGGCGCACCGAGACGTCCTCGGGGACCTTCAGGATGATCGGTGCGAGGTTGAGGATCGACTTGACGCCCGACGCGATCAGTCGGTCCGCCGCCGACTGGGCGGCACCGGGTGGAGTCGCGATGATCCCGATCTCGACGCCCTCTGACTTCACGAGGTCCTCGAGCCGGTGGATCGACTCGACGACGAGGCCGTTGAGCTTCGTGCCGATCTTCGATTCGTCGACATCGAGGATTCCGATGATCGTGAACCCCCAGTTGGCAAAGCCCTTGTAGTTGCTGAGGGCGGAACCGAGGTTCCCTGCCCCGATGATGACGACGGGGTGGATGCGCGTCATCCCGAGGACCACGCGGATCTGGGCCATGAGTTGGTCGATCTCGTACCCGACACCGCGGGTTCCGTGGCTACCCACGTAGGAGAGGTCCTTGCGCACCTGGGCTGCCGTACACCCCGAGACGGAGGCCAGCTGCTCGGAAGAGCATTGGTGTGTCGTCGAGGCCATGTCCGAGAGGCACCGCAGGTACCTGGGCAACCTCGCAACCGTCGCGGACGGGATCGTCGACTTCATGCCGGAACAATAGGAAGGCCTGCGAGCAGCCATGTATCGGGTCCCGGGTTCCCGGATGGCCCACACGTGGGGGTATCCTCCCGACCAATGGAGCTCGCCGACTACCTCCCCATCGCCCTCATGACACTGCTCGGCATCGGGTTCGCGGTTGCTTCGCTCTTCGCCTCGAGGCTCCTCGCACCGAACAACCCCACTCCGGAGAAGCTCGCCCCCTACGAGTGCGGCATCGTGCCGCTCCAGGAGCCCGTCCAGCGGTTCCCGGTGAAGTTCTATCTCGTTGCGATGTTGTTCGTGATCTTCGACGTGGAGATCATCTTCCTGTTCCTGTGGGCCGTCAGATACGAGCAGTTCGGCTGGGCAGGTGTCGGCGCAGTCGTGCTGTTCATGCTCATGCTGATCGAGACGCTCGCCTACGTGTGGAAGCGCGGAGCGCTCGATTGGAACGTCGCGCGGCGGGCGAGGTATCGACGCATCGTCGCTCCCGATGCCTCCCTCGAAGAGGCCGCCTGATGGCCGGCGTCTCCAAGGAACCCGGCGTCCTCATCACGACCCTCGAGAAGGGCGTGAACTGGGCACGAACGAACTCGATGTGGCCCGCCTCATTCGGGCTCGCCTGCTGTGCGATCGAGATGATGGGAACCGGAGCCGCCCACAACGACCTCGCCAGGTTCGGCATGGAGGTCTTCCGCGCCTCCCCTCGACAGGCAGACCTCATGATCGTCGCTGGGCGCGTGTCCCAGAAGATGGCTCCCGTGCTCCGCCAGGTGTACGACCAGATGGCCGAACCGAAGTGGGTCATCTCGATGGGTGCGTGCGCCTCGTCGGGTGGCATGTTCAACAACTACGCCCTTGTCCAGGGCGTCGACCAGGTCGTACCCGTCGACATGTACGTTCCCGGTTGCCCGCCAGGCCCCCAGTCGCTCATCCACGGGATACTGAGCCTCCAGGAGAAGATCATGTCAGGCGAGATCCGCCGATCGACGGGCGTGCTGTGATGGACGTCGAAGGAATCGATCCCTCGACCGGCGCCGACGCGGACTTGGTGCATGTCAGTTCCGGAGGCGTGGCTTCGATCATCGAGCAGTTCCCCGATGCGACCCACGAGCTGCGCCGCTACGCGTCGAGCGCCGTCAGCTACCACGCGATCTCCGTGCCGGTCGGGGACTGGGTCGCCTTCGCGGAGGCAGCGACAGTCGCCGGCTTCGACACCTTCATCGACCTTGCCGCGGTCGACCACTACACCGAGGCTCCTCGATTCGAGGTGGCTCTCAACGTGCTGAACATGGAAACGGTGGAACGGATCGTCGTGTCGACGAGGGTGCCATACGACCAGCCGTCCGTCCCGACCCTCACCGATGTGTTCCCCGGCGCGAACTTCTATGAGCGCGAGGCGTTCGACCTCATCGGTGTCGAGTTCCCCGGCCATCCCGACCTCACTCGCATCCTCCTTCCCGACGATTGGGAAGGCCACCCCCTCCGCAAGGACTACGCCGTCGGCTCGGTCCCGGTGGAGTTCAAGGCAGGGAGCGCGGACTTGTGACCGACACGACGAAGGCGACGTCCGGCAGGGAAGCCGTCGCGGGTGAGGGCACTGAGACCACGGGGCCCGAGCCCGGTAGCGCCGAGGAACGGCGAAGACTGCACGATGTGTGGGTTTCGGGAACCGAGGAGAGGTTCCCGTTCTCCGGTGCGACGAACGAACGTGCACAAGAGCTCCTTTCACGAGCGGACGAACCGGCCCTCGCAGTCCAGGAGGGAGTCCTCGTCGTCGACGATTACGTCACCGATCCCGAGGTGATCGACGAGGAACGCCAGATCATCAACATGGGACCCCAACACCCGTCGACGCACGGGGTGCTCAGACTCCAACTCGAGCTCGAGGGCGAAACCGTCCGGCGCGTCAAACCCATCGTTGGTTACCTCCACACCGGCATGGAGAAGACAGCCGAGACGCTCAACTACGCCCAGGGCTCGACGAACGTCACTCGGATGGACTACCTCTCACCGTTCCACAACGAACTGGTCTTCTCCCTCGCCACCGAGCAGCTCCTCGGCATCGACGTCCCCCCTCGTGCGGATGCGATCCGTGTGCTCATGACGGAACTGAACCGTGTGGCCAGCCACCTGCTGTGGGCCGCGACCATGGGTATGGACATCGGGGCACTCTCGATGATGATCTACGGCTGGCGTGAACGCGAGGTGTGCCTCGACTTCTTCGAGAAGACGACCGGTCTGCGGATGAACCACAATTACATCCGGCCCGGCGGCGTCGCTGCCGACCTCCCCGACGGGTGGGAGGAGGACGTCGAGGAACTCATTCGCCTCGTGAACATCGGGATCGCGGAGTACGAGGAGCTCCTCAACGAGAACCCGATCTTCCTCGACCGCACGCTCGGTGTGGGCGTCATCACCCCCGACGAGTGCAAGGCGTACGGGATCACGGGACCGATAGCCAGGGCATCGGGCATCACGTGGGATCTGCGCAAATCGATGCCGTACTGCGGGATCGAGCAGTACGAGTTCGACGTGCCGACCGGTCTCCACGGCGACGTCTTCGACCGATACATCGTCCGAATGGAGGAGATACGCCAGTCGCTGCGGATCGTGGCGCAGGTCGTCCAGGCCATGCCCCGAGGCGACTACCGCAACCCCGACCCCAAGATCACCCCACCTCCCCGCAAGCGCATCGACGAGTCGATGGAAGCGCTGATCCACCACTTCAAACTCTTCACGGAGGGCATCGTCGTGCCTCCCGGCACTGCGTACCAGTCCATCGAGGGCCCACGTGGCGAGCTCGGGTGCTATCTGGTCTCGAAGGGCGGTGCGCGGCCGTGGCGGATGCACTGGCGTGCCCCGTCGTTCGCGGCCGTGCAAGCACTCCCCATGATGATGACGGACGCACTGGTCGCCGACGTCGTCGCGGCGCTCGCGTCGGCGGATCCCGTCCTCGGGGATGTCGACCGATGAGCGGCGCCATCGCACACTGGAGCCCCGCGAACCAGGAGCGGGCGCGAACGATCATCGCGTCGTATCCGGAATCGAGATCGGCCCTCATGCCCCTCATGTATCTCGCGAGCCTCGAGCATCGATACGCCTCGGAAGCTGCCATGCGGGATGTGGCCGTGCTGATCGGCATCACGCCTGCGCAGGTCAAATCGGTCGTTTCGTTCTACACGATGTTCAAGCAGGAGGGGGCGGGCGCGTACCTCGTCTCGGTGTGCACGTCGATTTCGTGCCATCTCCTAGGAGCTGACGACGTCCTTGCAGCTGTCGAGGACGAGTCAGGCGTGCCTGCCGGTGCAATAGGCGCGGACGGTGCCTTCACCGTCGAACACGTCGAGTGCATCGGTGCGTGCGGCGGGGCGCCCGCCGTCCAGGTGAACTACGAGACTGTCGAAGGCCTCACCCCTGAGAAGGCGAGGGCACTCATCGCATGGCTTCGCGACTCGACTCCCGCCGTGGTACTCGCCGACGAGATGCAGCAGCTGTTCGGCGGCCGCCGATCATTCGATTGGGGCCCCACTGAGTCCGAGGGCGCGGTCGGTCCGGTCCCTGCGTTCGGTCCCTACGGATCCGCGAGGAGTGGGCGGTGACAGACCCGATCCTCACCCGGCGCATGGAGGCGCATCCCTCCGACAGCCACACCCTTTCCCGGTATCAGGCGACCGGCGGCTACGACGCGCTACGCAAGGCACTTAGCGACATGACCCCCGAGCAGCTGGTAGACGAGGTGAAGGCGTCGAACATGAGGGGCAGGGGAGGCGCTGGGTTCCCCACAGGGATCAAGTGGGGATTCCTGGCTCCGAGCGAGCCGCGCTATCTCGTCATCAACGCCGACGAGTCCGAGCCCGGCACGTTCAAGGATCGGCAGCTGCTCGAGCGGGACCCGCACCAGCTGATCGAAGGCATCGTCATATCCGCCTTCGCCCTCGGCGTGCACACGGCCTTCATCTACATCAGGGGTGAGTATCCGAAGCCCGCACGTCGCGTCCAACGGGCCATCGACGAGGCGTACGAGGCCGGGTTCCTCGGAACGGACATCCTCGGAAGCGGCTTCGACCTCGATGTGATCGTCCACCTCGGCGGCGGTGCGTATATCTGCGGCGAGGAGACCGCACTTCTGAACTCGCTCGAGGGAAGGAGGGGCGAACCCCGACTCAAACCACCGTTCCCCGCCGTTGCAGGGCTGTATGCGAAGCCGACCATCGTGAACAACGTCGAGTCGATCTCCAACGTCCCGTGGATCACCCTGAACGGGGGGACGGCGTACGCCGCGATCGGACCGGAGCGCTCGGCAGGTACCCGCCTCTTCTCATTGTCGGGGCATGTCAGAAAGCCCGGCAACCATGAGATCGTCATGGGCATCACATGGGCTGAGCTGATCCACGAGATCGGTGGAGGGATCAGGGACGGCAACGCCCTCAAGACCTGGATCCCCGGCGGCGCGTCCGCACCGTGGCTCGTACCGTCCGAGCACCTCGAGACCCTCGTGACCATTGACGACGTCGCGCACAATGGATCGATGCTGGGTTCGGGGGCGATCGTCGTCATGGATGAGACGACCAACGTGGTCGCCGCCGCTCACAGCATCGTCAAGTTCTTCGCCCACGAATCATGTGGCCAGTGCACACCCTGTCGGGAGGGGACCTCCTGGCTCGAGGACGTCCTCCAGCGAATCCTCGAAGGTGCCGGACTCCCGAGCGACATCGACCTTCTCCTCGACGTGTCCGACAACATCTCCCCGGGGCTCACCTGGCCCCCCGCGATGACGACGATCTGTCCGCTTGGTCCGTCGGCGACGGCGCCGATCATCTCGATCATGAGGTGGTTCAGGCCCGAGGTCGAAGCCATGATCGGGGCACCGATCGACCAAGGGAAGATCGGGATCGGGGAGGTCGCCCGTGTCTGAGGCGCCGACGACGGTCTCCATCACGATCAACGGCATCGTCCATGAGGTCGAGGCCGGCCAGCGCCTCATCACCGCGGCGGAGAAGGTCGGAGAGATCATCCCCCGCTTCTGCCACCACGACAAGCTCGAGCCCGTCGGAAAGTGCCGAATGTGCCTCGTCGAGGTCGAGGGTCCCCGCGGGAAAGCGCTCATGGCAAGCTGCACGCTGCCGGTGAGCGACGGCATGGTTGTCGACACGCAGTCCGACGTCGTCACAAAGGCCCAGGAGGGAGTCCTGGAGTTCCTCCTCATCAATCATCCGCTCGACTGTCCCATCTGTGACAAGGGAGGCGAATGCCCCCTCCAGGATCAGACCATGCGATGGGGTCCCGGCGAGAGCAGGTTCATCGAGGACAAGCGCACGTTCGAAAAGCCGATCCACGTGTCGGAGGTCGTCCTCCTCGACCGCGAGCGCTGCGTCCTGTGTGATCGCTGCGTGAGGGTCGCCGACGACATCGCAGGGGATCCCCTCCTCGTCTTCCAGGATCGCGGCAACGGCGTCCAGATCCAGACCTTCCCCGGTGAGCCCTTCGCCTCCTACTTCTCAGGCAACACGGTCCAGCTCTGCCCCGTCGGCGCCCTCACGTCGGTCGACTATCGGTTCAAGGCCCGTCCGTGGGATCTCGAGCACACGCCATCGGTCTCGCTCGTCGACACGATCCATTCGACCGTCGACGTGCACACCTCCAGGGGCAGGGTCATCCGCGTGTACGGTGTCGAGAACGACGAGCTCAACGAGGGTTGGCTCTCCGACAAGGATCGGTTCGCCTTCTCGGCCATCCACTCTCCCCGGCGCGTCACGGTCCCGATGGTCAGCGGGGACGGGGAGTTCGTCGAAACCGGGTGGGGCGACGCGCTGGACAGTGTTGCCTCCAGGCTCGGGGCGTTCCTCCCTGCTGAGGTCGGCATCATCGGGGGGGCGAACAACACGAATGAGGAGGCGTACGCGCTGTCCAAGTTCGCGAGGACCGTCATCGGGACGCCGCATGTCGACGCACAGCTCGGCGACGGGCTCAACCCACACTTCGCCGCAGCCGTGACGCCTCGAGCGACGGTGGCGGACCTCGACCGCGCATCGACGATCCTCCTCTGGGGCCCCGACATCAAAGAGACACATCCCGTCCTGTACCTGCGGGTCCGAAAGGCTGTGCGACACGGTTCAGTCCTCGTTGTCGCAAGCCCGGCGGGCACGGGACTCGATGGCATCGCGTCGCACGTCGTCCGGTACCGGGCGGGGAGCGGTTCCGACACCCTTCGCAAGCTCGTAGCCGGCGATGGCGACCTTGCCGAGGCGAGAGCTGCGCTTGACGCGGGCCCGGTCGTCGGTCTGGTCGGGCGCTCGTCGCTCGCTGAGGACCCACGCCTGGCCGAGGCGGTCGCGGCCTTCGCCCGCACCCTGCCTGACGCGCGCCTCCTCACGATGCTGCGTCGCGGAAACGTGTACGGCGCGCTCGACATGGGGCTCGCTCCGACACTCCTCCCCGGCCGCGTCAGCACCGAGGATCGTGCGTCGGTCGCGGCCGTCGAGGACGCGTGGGGGCCGCTGCCTGGTGACGTTGGTCTCTCAACGATGGAGATGTTCGCAGCAGTCCTCGAGGAGGAGATCAAGGCGATCATCCTCGTCGGTGCCGATCCTGTCAGCGATTGCCCAGACCCCGACCTTGCAGAGAGGGCACTCGAACAGGCCGAGTTCGTGGTCGCCGTCGACGCGTTCGTGACTCACTCGTCCCAGCATGCCGACGTCCTTCTCCCCGGTGCCGTCTGGGGTGAGGTCGACGGCACCGTGACCAACCTCGAAGGTCGGGTCCAACGGGTGAGGCCGGCAATCCAACCCCTCGGGCAGGCGAGGCCGCTCAACGCCATCCTCGACGACCTCTCCTATCGTCTCGGCGTCGAGCTCGGCGCTGCCAAACCGGTGGAAATCTCGTCCGAGATCGCCTCGGTAGCGCCCGCCTACCTCGGGGTCACGTTCGACTACCTCACCTTCGAGGGTGGCGCCGGCGGAACCCTCGTGCCGATCACGGGTGGCACACAGCCCCTCGGCTTCATCCCTGTCGAGATCAGCGTGCCGGTCGTCACGGATCGCATGACGCTCCACCTGGCGCCAGCGCTCTACGACGACGGTGTATGGAACAGGCATGCGGAGACGATCGCATCGCTCGTGCGCCCCGCCGTCGCGCGTATCCATCCCAGGGATGCGGCGGTGCTCGCCGTCACGGACGGATCCATCGTCTTGGTCGCGGACCGGTTCGAGCTGCCGGTGGTGGTCGATGCGGCCGTGGCCGTAGGCTCGGTCGTCGTGCCGTTCAACCATCCTGACACCCGAGGTATCGCGGCGACGCCATCGGTCGCGGTCGACGCCGTGAGGGAAGCATGAGCGTCTTCATCGAGGCCGCGATCAGGGTCGCCCTGATCTTCGTCTTCCTCCTCGTGACGGTGCTGCTCCTCATCTGGGTCGAACGAAAGTTCGTGTCCGACCTCCAGAACCGGGTCGGACCGGACAGGGCGGGACCTTGGGGCATCCTCCAGTCCCTCGCGGACGGTGTGAAGTCGTTCTTCAAGGAGTCGATACGGCCGACGAAGGCTGAGCTGCTCATCTACATCGCAGCACCCGTGGCCGCACTCGTCCCCGCACTCCTGATCTTCATGGTCATCCCCATCGGCGCACCCATCACGATCGGCGACACCGAGTACGCCCTCGTCGGAGCTGACCTGAACATCGGACTGCTGTACGTCCTCGCGCTGTCCTCGATCGCCGTATACGCCGTCACGCTCGCCGGATGGTCCTCCGGTTCGAAGTATCCGCTCCTCGGAGCGGTCCGGGCGTCGGCGCAGATGATCTCGTACGAGGCGGCGATGGGGCTCGCACTCGTGCCTGTCGTGATGTTTGCCGGTACGGCATCGATCGTCGGGATCGTCGAGGCACAACAGGGAACGTTCGGCGGGTTGTTGCCCGCGTGGAACGTCGTGTTGTTTCCCTCGTTCGTGATCTTCCTCATTGCCGGTTTCGCCGAGACGAACAGGGCACCGTTCGACCTCGTCGAGGCAGAGTCAGAGATCGTCGGGGGCTACCACACGGAATACTCGGGCCTCGGCTTCGCCCTGTTCTTCCTCGCCGAGTACATCAACGTATTCAACATCTCGGCGCTCACCGCCGTCCTGTTCCTCGGCGGGTGGGCGGGTCCGACGTTCGGCCCTGGATGGCTCGCCGCGATCCTGCCGATCGTGTGGTTCCTCGCCAAGACCTGGGCGGTCGTGCTGTTCTTCGTGTGGGTCAGGGCGACGCTTCCCCGCATGCGGTACGACCAGCTGATGAGCTTCGGGTGGAAGCGCCTCATCCCGGTGTCGCTCGTGTGGATCATCCTCGTCGCACTTTCGTTGGGTGTGCGTGAGTTCGGGGCGCCGTGGTCATGAGGAGTGAGGCATGAGTTGGGTCACTGATCTCCTCGGGCCGTTCAAGGGGTTCGCCGTCACGATGCGCCAGGTCGGCAAGCCCCGCGTGACGAGGAAGTACCCGAGGGACAAGCGAGCGAAGCCGCCGCGTTTCCACGGCCGTCACGTCCTCAACCGCTACCCCGACGGCATGGAGAAATGCATCGGGTGCGAGCTTTGTGCCGGCGTATGCCCTGCCAACTGCATCTACGTGCGCGGCGCGGACAACCCCCCGGACGCACCGGTCAGCCCCGGAGAGCGCTTCGGCTTCGTGTACGAGATCAACATGCTGCGTTGCATCTTCTGCGCCATGTGTGTCGAGGCCTGTCCGACTGAGGCGATCACCATGACGCACCTGTTCGAGATGTCCGTGACCGATCGAAGCGATGCCATCTACACCAAGGCCGAGCTCCTCGTGGAGCGGGATGGGACACCGAACCATCCCCAGCCGGAGTCCAAGCTCATCGACCTGGACGAGCTTCGGATCGGTGACGGCTGGATGATCGCGACGTCACCTTCGGGGCAGGTCGACTACGAGGGCGTGACGGCGTGGTCTCCGTCGGCTCGCACCGGCGATATGCCACCCGAGCGGGGCCAATCGGCGCCTCCCGACGACGTGGAGAGCGATGATGGCTGAAACAGTCGTCTTCATCATCTTCGCGGCCGTTGCGCTCGCAGGGGCTGTTGGCATGCTGAGCGCATCGAACCCCGTCTACTCGGCGGTCGGTCTGCTCTCGACGATGTTTGCGATCGCCGTCATGTACATCCTGCTCGATGCCCACTTCGTCGCTGCCGTCCAGGTGATCATCTATGCAGGGGCGGTGATGACCCTGTTCCTGTTCGTCATCATGCTGATCGGCGTTGACCGCGACGACGCCTACGGGGTACGGCCCGCCGTACAGAGGTTGATGACCGCCGTGGTCGCCGTGGGATTCTTCACGACCCTCGCGATCGCGGGTCGCACGGCGTGGGTCACCGGAACGACGAATGCCGGTGTCACAGATCTCAACGGCACGATCGAGAATGTCGCGGACGAGCTGTTCGGAACGTGGACCATCGTGTTCCTCGCCACGGTCATGCTGTTGACGATTGCTGCGCTCGGCACCATCGCCCTTGCCTACTTCCCCCACTCGTCAGAGGAGTCCGGGGAGGCGCATCCATGACCGTCACAGTGACGTGGTACCTCCTCCTCGGAGCCGCCTTGTTCTCGATGGGCGTCGCGGGCGTGATGATCCGCAGGAACGCCCTGATCATGTTCATGTCGATCGAACTCATGCTCAACAGTGTCAACCTCACGCTCGTCGCGTTGAGCAAGGAGCTCGGTCTGGTGGAGGGCCAGGTCGCTGCGCTGTTCGTGATGGTGATCGCGGCCGCCGAGGTCACGGTCGGGCTGGCGATCATCGTGGCGATCTTCCGCACTCGGGCGAGTGCGAATGTGGACGAACTCGCGGAACTGAAGGGCTGAACGGGAGATGACGGACTACCTCTGGTTGCTCGTCGCGCTGCCGCTTCTTGGCGCGGTCGTCAACCTTTTCCTCGGGAGGAGGCTCGGCGAACCGATCGCGGGATGGTTCGGTTTCGCGGTCGTCGGGTTGAGCTTCGTCATCGCGTCGGCAGCGGGATTCGGATTCGTCATAGGCACGAGGGCGGTCGAGACGATCCACCTGTTCTCATGGATCCCCGTCGTCGGAGCGGACGCGGCGATCCTGTGGGATCCCCTCTCGGCGTTGCTCACGCTCATCGTCACCGGCATCGGCTCGCTGATCCACCTGTACTCGATCGGGTACATGCACGGCGACGAGCGCTATCCCCGGTTCTTCTCGTTCCTCAACCTCTTCATAGCGTCGATGCTGATCCTCGTGCTCGCCGCGAACTATGCCGTCATGTTCGTGGGATGGGAACTCGTCGGTCTTTCGTCGTATCTGCTCATCTCGTTCTGGTTCACGAAACCCTCCGCGGCAGCTGCAGGGAAGAAGGCCTTCATCGTCAACCGGATCGGCGACTGGGGCTTCCTCGTCGCCCTGATGATCATCTTCGCCACCTTCGGCACCTTCGACTTCCAGACCATCTTCGAAGAGGCCCCCTTGATGTTCGGAGTCGGGTCCGGCGTGGTCACGGCGATCACGATGCTGCTGTTCGTGGGTGCCGCGGGAAAGTCGGCCCAGATCCCGCTCTACGTTTGGCTGCCGGATGCAATGGAAGGCCCGACACCGGTCTCAGCATTGATCCATGCCGCGACGATGGTTACAGCTGGCATCTTCATGATCGCCCGTTCCGCCGTGTTGTACGAGCTTGCCCCGTTATCGGGTGCTGTCGTGGCGACCATCGGTGTTCTCACTGCGCTGCTCGCAGCGGTCATCGCAGTGGCACAGACGGACATCAAGCGCGTCCTCGCCTACTCGACGATCAGCCAGCTCGGGTACATGGCACTCGGCGTCGGCGTCGGTGCCTACTCGGCAGGGCTATTCCACCTCACCACGCACGCATTCTTCAAGGCGCTGCTGTTCCTCGGCGCAGGATCGGTCATCCACGCGATGGGCAATGAGCAGGACATGCGGAGGATGGGCGGCCTCCGAAAGGCGATGCCTGTCACCTTCGTAACGATGGGAACGGCATGGCTTGCGATCTCCGGCATGTTCCCGTTCTCCGGCTTCTGGTCGAAGGACGAGATCCTCGCAGCCGCGTACGCCCGCGGCGATGGGTACGTGGTGCTGTGGTTCGTCGGGGTCGTCGTTGCGTTGATCACGGCGTTCTACATGACCCGCCTCTTCGTGATGACCTTCTTCGGTTCCCGGCGATGGGCCGATGACATCCACCCGCACGAGTCGCCGAGGACGATGACCATCCCGCTCGTAGTGCTCGCCGTGTTCACGGTCGTCGCCGGAGGCTTCAACACCCCATGGCGGCTCACGTTCGAGCATTTCCTGGAGCCGTCCTTCGAGGGTGTTCCCCATCCCGACGTGCTCAGCGATGGACTCATCATCGCACTCGGCGCCGTGGCCCTCGCCGTTGCGATCGTCGGCATCGTCTGGGGTTGGCGGCGCTACAACAGGGAGGAGCTGCCCGCCGAGGTAGGTCCATTCTGGACGAACTCGCTCGCGGCGTTCGGTGTCGATGACTTCTACGGACGCTGGATCGTCGCACCGAGCAAGACCGTCGCCGCGTGGTTCTCGGACTTCGTCGATCCGAACGTCATCGACGGTTTCACGCACGGGATGGCTCGTGGCGTCGTAGCGTCGGGATTCGGGTTGCGCGGAATGCAGAGCGGCCACGTTCGATGGTACGCAAGCGCTATCGCGGTGGGTGGAATCGTCCTCATCGTCCTGTTCCTCCTGCTGGGAGGGGCCTTCTGATGCCCGTCCTGACGATCCTCGTCCTCCTCCCGCTCGTTGGTGCGCTCGTCATCGGGTTCCTCCCGAAGCGCCGGCCCGAGATCGTCTTCCCCATCAGCATCGTCGCATCGCTGCCCCCGCTCGCCGTCGCCTGCTACATCCTGTGGGAGTTCACCGCAGGAACGGCCGATCTCCAGTTCGGTGAGGACGTCACCCTGTCGACAGGGTTCGACATCGGATGGCGCGTCGCCGTCGACGGCATCTCGCTGTTCCTCATCGTGCTCACCGCCCTGCTGTTCCCGATCGCGATCGCGGCCTCGCGCTCGATCGGGGAGCGGATCAAGACCTACATGATCCTCATGCTGATCCTCGAGGCCGGCGTCCTCGGCGTGTTCATCGCACTCGACCTCCTCGTCTTCTTCGCCTTCTTCGAGATCGTCCTCGTCCCGATGTACCTGTTGATCCGCATGTGGGGATCCGACAATCGGGCCTACGCATCGGTCAAGTTCGTGCTCTTCACGGCGGCAGGCTCGGCGTTCCTCCTCGCCTCGATCATCGCGCTCGCCGTGATCACGGGAAATGAGCTCGGACAGTTCACGAGCTTCGACTTCCGCAAGATGCTGACTGTTGAGCTGTCCGACACGGCACAGCTGTGGCTCTTCCTCGGGTTCGGGGTCGCGTTTGCGATCAAGGTTCCGCTGTTCCCGTTCCATACCTGGCTCCCCGATGCCCACACCGAGGCTCCGACCGCCGGTTCGGTGATCCTCGCAGGGGTGCTCCTGAAGATGGGCACCTATGGGCTCCTGCGGTTCAACATGACACTCTTCCCGCAGGCGACCGTCGATCTGAGCTTCTGGATCGCCCTCCTCGGGGTCATCGGGATCGTCTACGGCGGGGCCGTCGCCATCGTCCAGCCGGACATCAAGCGCCTCGTCGCGTACTCCTCGGTGAGCCACATGGGGTTCATCGTGCTCGGCATGTTCGCCCTCACCTCTCAGGCGTTGCAGGGTTCGGTGTTCCAGATGATCAGCCACGGACTCACGACCGGGGCCCTGTTCCTCCTCATCGGGATGATCTACGACCGGACCCATACACGCGCCATCGCCGACTACGGTGGCCTTGCAAAGGTGATGCCGGTGTACGCAGGGATCTTCCTGTTCTCGGCATTCGCGTCGGCAGGGCTTCCGGGACTATCGGGATTCGTCGGTGAGTTCACCGTGCTCGTCGGCTCCTGGATGACCCTCCCCGTGCTCGCCGTCGTGGCAGGGTTCGGCGTGATCCTCGCTGCGATCTACTTGTTGTGGGCCTATGAGCGGGTCTTCACCGGGCCCGTGACGAACCCGAAGCTCGATGGACTCAGGGATCTCGGCCTTCGCGAGGTCGCCATCATGGCGCCCCTCGTCGCCCTCATCCTCGTACTCGGTGTGTATCCCAAGCCCGTACTCGATCGCATCGAGCCGTCCGCCGAGGCGATCCTCGACAGGATCTCCTTCGTAACCGATTTCGAGACTCCCGAGTACGGGAGGGCGGGCGACGTCGTTGAGCCCGAGTACGGGATCGTCAACCACGACGACGGCGCGTCGAGCGAGGGAGAGGGCGGCTGATGGAGAACGCCTCGTTCCTCCCCGTGGCATTCGAAGTCGTCCTGCTTGCGGGCGCGCTGGTCGTCCTGCTCGTAGCGGTGGTATTCGAACGCGATCGCAGGTTCTGGGGTCCGGTCGCCGGTGTGTCGTTCGCAGCTGCGTTCGTCGTCGGCCTCCTCCAGTGGCGCGAGGTCGCCCGTGGAGGGCAGAGCTTCTACTTCTCTGCGATGGACCTCGATACCGTGACGTCCCCGATGGTCGTCCTCGACGGCTACTCGGCGTTCGCTGCGGTCGTCCTCGCAGTCGTCGGGTTCGTCGGGCTGCTCGCCGCATGGGATCTGGTCGTGTTCGTGGACAGGAGGGGACCCGAGTTCGTATCGCTCGCGCTGCTCGCCGTTGCCGGGCTGCACATGATGGCCGCGTCGCCCAACCTCATCGTCATCTTCCTCGGACTCGAGACCGCATCGATCGCGTTCTACGTCCTCGCCGGCTTCGTGCGGAAGGGCAAGGGCTCCGAGGAGGCGGCCCTCAAATACTTCCTCTTGGGATCCCTCGCATCCGCGCTCTTCCTCTACGGTGTCGCCCTGACCTTCGGAGCGACCGGTTCGCTGTCGATCTATGGGGCGAACTCGATCAGGGGATTCTTCTCGACAACGATCGTCACCGAGCCGGGGATCCTCCTCGCCGGAATGGCGCTCATGCTCGTCGGCCTCTCGTTCAAGGTATCCGCGGCGCCGTTCCACCAGTGGGCCCCCGACGTGTATCAGGGCGCCCCCTCAGGTGCCGTCGGTCTCATGGCCGCAGGGGTCAAGGTCGCTGGCTTCGCCGCGATCGGCCGCATCTTCATCGGCGGACTCATCAGCCAGGTCGACGCCTGGGGGCCGATCCTTGCGATCATCGCCGCGGCGTCCATGATCATCGGAACGGTCATGGCGCTCGTCCAGACCGACCTCAAGCGCCTCCTCGCCTACTCGGGTGTTGCCCATGCGGGTTACATCCTCACCGCCCTGGTGGCGGGAACCGACGGAATCCCTGCGATGTGGTTCTACGTCGCGACGTACTCGCTCATGGTGGTGGGGGCATTTGCGGTCGTGTCGCTCGTGTCCGGGCCGGCATCCTCCGTTGCGCCGCTGACCGACTTCGCAGGGCTTGCGAGACGAAATCCTGAGATCGGATGGCTGATGACGATCATCATCCTCGGCATGTCAGGGATGCCGTTCTTCGCCGGGTTCGTCGGGAAGCTGCTCGCCTTCGTCGTCGCGGCCTCCGTCGAGAACCCATGGCCCGGCGGGTCGAACGGATACCTGTGGCTCGTCCTACTCGGAACCCTCACAACCGTCGTCGGCCTCGCGTTCTACCTGCGTGTCGTGTCGACGTTCTTCTCCACCGACGGATCGAACGCCGAGCTCGAAGCCGGGCTGCCTTCACGTTTCGCCGTGGTGGTCAGCGGCGCGATCACGCTCGTGTTCGGTATCGTGCCATGGCCCCTGCTCGATGTGGTACGTGACGCACTCCCACTCTGACATCCCATCGGGCCCGGTAATGCGGTACCGGGCCCTCGCAGCGATGGCGGTTCTCGTCGCCCTCCTCCCCGGCCTCGGCGGCCTCGGAGCCCTCGTCACCACCGATCGGCACATCGTCACCGAGGATCAGAGGATCGCCGAGGATCAGTATGTGACGGCTGTTTCATCGATCGTCGAGGGAACGATCGAAGGCGACCTGACCGTCTTCTCGGGTTCCGTGACGATCTCGGGCACCGTCTCGGGGAACCTGACGGCCTTCTCTTCCGGCACCGTCACGATCACGAGGACAGGATCCGTCGGAGGCTCACTCCAGGGTGTGGCCACGGCGCTCTCCGTCGAGGGCGACGTCGGCGACGATGTCTTCTTCACGGCCGGGTCCGTCGTGATCGAGGAGGTCGGGAGCGTCGGAAGGGATGTCATCGCATTCGGTGGAAGCGCCAGGGTGGAGGGCCAGGTCGGCAGGGATGTGCGGGGGAGAGCGGTGCGTCTGGCGGTCGACGGAGGGGTAGCTCGCGACGTCGACGTTGCCACGAGCATCCTCACCGTCGGGCCCGGAGCGATCATCGGCGGGGACATCCTCTACCGATCGGGATCCGAGGCAGAGATCGCGTCGACAGCAAGGATTGGCGGGACGGTCACCAGGCTGCCAGCCCAGGGAAACTTCCTCTATGGCGTCATCCTGACCCTCGCCAACGTCGTCGGTTTCCTCGGCTTCGTCGTCGCTGGCCTCCTGTCCCTCTGGATCCTGCGGGGCGTGGGCAGCAGGGCGGTCGGCTCGGTCATCCGTCGCCCGATCCGGTCATTGCTAACGGGAATCGCCGTCGTCGTGATCGTGCCCCTCGTGATCGCCATGCTCGCCATCACGCTGGTCGGCATTCCGATCTCGATCGTGCTCCTTGCGTTCGTCGTCGTCGGATTCATCATCGGTCCCGTCCCCGCCGTCACGGCGCTCGGGAACCGTGTCCTGTTCACACGGGGCGGCCTCTTCGGTGCGTTCCTCGTCGGTGCCGTCCTGTGGAGGCTCGGCATCTGGTTGATCCCGTTCGTGGGGGGCGCCATCTACGTGCTCGGACTCGTGTGGGGCATCGGGGGATGGGTGCTCGGCGCGTTCGCGGCTCGCCGATCCGAACCGATACCTCCCCAACTGCTCCCCGCGAGCATCGTTGCGGCGGCAGAGGCGACGCCGGATTGGGAGCCGCCGAGGGCGCCCTCGGCCGCCGGAGGGGCCGATCCGTTCGAGGCGTGGGCCGACGCGTCTGTCGACACGGACCCATCGCACGAGGAAGCCACGATCGACCAGCCGGTCGCACCCACCGCCGCACCGGAGATCCAGAGGGATCTCTCCTTCGTCACCGTTCCCGTCACTTTCGTGGACGACCATGGGCAAGCCGATCTCGAACCGGGCCTCGATGGCGACGATGGGCCGCCCGAGGAGGATTCCGACCACACTGAAGACGCGGGCATCGTCGCCGACCACGACACCGACGTCGCCGGAGCTGACCCCGAAACGCTCGACGAGAAGCTGGCCACGCTGCGGACGGAACTCGAGACTGCCCAACCGGAGTATGTATCCGACCCGGCAGCAGAGAGGTTCGAGGCTTTGAGGGAAGAACTGGCGTCGGCCCCTGCACCGGAAACTGCGCCGGAACCCGGACCGGAACCCGAGAGGGATCCGGACTCCGATCCTCCGAGCGGCGGGCAGGACGACTGGGGTCTTCCGAGGGCTTAACCCACGGGTGCGGTGGTCGGGATCGCCGATGTCTGCTCGAAGACGATGGAGTCTGTGATCTCGACGTCGACGGTGTCCCCGATGCGCATGGGGACGCGCCCGGAGACGAGTGCCTCGATGGAAGCACCTCCGTGCATGCGGATCTCGACGCGCTGGTCATGACCGTAGAACTCGCGGTCGATGACCTTCCCGTGCCCGTTGGGCGATGGCGTCGGGAGGACCCATTCGGGTCGGATCATCACCTGTGCAGGTGTGCCGTCCGCCAGCTCTGATGCGACGGCTCCGATCGGTGTCGTCACGCTGCCGTGGCTGACCACCCCGTCGAAGATGACGGCGTCCCCGAGAAATCGGGCGATCCACGGTGAAACGGGTGCGCCGTATACCTCGTCCGGTGTGCCGGACTGCACCACGCGGCCTTTGCGCATGACGGCGACCATATCTGCGATGGCGAGCGCCTCCGCCTGATCGTGGGTCACGAAGACGGCGGTGACTCCCGCCGTGCGGATGATCCGACGCAGCTCCCTGCGCATCTGCTCCCGCTTTGGCGCATCAAGGTTGGAGAACGGCTCGTCGAGGAGGACCACGTCGGGTTCCGGCGCGAGCGCCCTAGCGAGTGCGACTCGCTGCTGCTCGCCACCGGACAACTCGTGGGGAAATCGGTTGTCATACCCGACGAGCCCGACCAGTTTCAGCGTCTCGGCGACTCGCTGGACACGGTCCGCGCCACGGACGCCGTAGCCGACGTTCTCGGCGACCGTGATGTGCGGGAAGAGTGCGAACTCCTGGAACACCATGCCGACGCGCCGCTTCTCGGGCGGGACGAAGACTCCGTCGCCGGTGACCACCCGATCCCGGATCTCGATCGTCCCAGCATCCACCGGTTGGAACCCGGCGATGGACCGCAGCGCGGTCGTCTTCCCACAACCCGAAGGGCCGAGGAGCGCGACCAGACTCCCGGCAGGCACGTCGAGGGAGAACCCGTCGAGGGCCCTCACACCCTCGAACGTCACGTCGAGGTCCCGTGCGGAGATCACGTCCTTCGTCATACCTCGGTCACGTCCTTCGGCTTGATGGAAAGGTAATAGACGGGGATCACCGACACGGCGATGAGCAGGAGCGCCGACGCCGCGGCCTGGGTGTAGAGCAGTTCGTCCGCGGCAGACCAGATGCGTACGGACAGGGTCGTGAAACCGCTCGGTCGCAGCAAGAGCGTGGCTGGCAGCTCCTTGAGGGTGGTCACGAAGACGAGCAGTGCCCCGGCGATGAGGCCTTTGGACATCAGCGGGACCGTGACCCGTGCGATCGTTCCCAGATGGCCCCGTCCTAGGGATCGGGACGCGTCATCGAGGTGGGGGTCCACCTGGAGCAGTGATGCTTTGGCGGGCCCGGTCGCCTGGGCGAGGAACATCGCGGCGTACACCATCACGAGCACGAGCAACGATTGGTACACGGGTCTGGCGTATCGCACGGTGAACGCGATCACGGCGATGGCGACCGTGATGTGGGGCAGAGAGAAGATGATGTACACCGACCGCTCGAGCCACGTCGTGGCACGGCTCGAGTGACGTACGGAGAGGATGACGACGGGGACCGCGGCGGCGACAGCTGCGACCGCCGCGAGGGATCCACCGGTGAGGGATCCGACCACCGCTGTCCACGGAATGCCGATGGTTGTCCCAGTCGCGAGACCGCGAATGAGCCACCCGATCAGAACGACGACGGGAGCAATCACGCCGACGGCCACTACTCCCGCAAGGAAGGCGTGGGCGCCCACCTTGCGCGCACCGACGAGCCTGTACAACGTGGGTGGGCGCGTCGGCTTCTGGCTGAAGTACGCACCCTTTCCCCTGGTCCTCTGCTCGAGGCCGATGATCACGAGCGCCGCGACGATCAGCACAATCGACAGCACGATCGCGGGAGTGCGATCGAGGCGTCCCGAATACTGGGCGTAGATCACCCTTGTGAACACGTCGAAGCGCATGAGGCTGACGGCTCCGAAGTCCGAGAGGGTGTAGAGGGACGCGAGGAGTGCGCCCGCGCCGATTGCTGGTCGGAGTTGGGGCAGGACGACGGTGGCGAACACCCGTCGAGGAGAGGCTCCGAGGCCTCGTGCTGCGTCCTCGAGCGCGGGGTCGGCTTTGGTGAGTGCTGCGGCAGTGATCAGGTACACGTACGGGTAGGTCGAGATCGTGAGTGCGAGCAAGGCGCCTGGCATCCCGATGAGGTGGGGGAGGGACAGCCCTGTGGCGTCCGCGATGAGTCCTCGTGGCCCGGTTGCCGAAATGAGAACGAGGGCCACGACGTAGGACGGAATCACGAGGGGCATGGCGAAGGCGACTCCCCAGATCCGGCGGAATCGCAGGTCAGTGCGGGCGAGGAGCCATGCCCCGGTGACCCCGATGACAGACGCCGCTGCCGTGACGGCGGCAGTGAACGCGAGCGATCGCACGAGGAGTTGGAGTGTCCGCCATGACGCAAGCGTGTTCCAAGCAGAGTCCGAAGCCTCCGCCGCCCTCACGAGCAGGCCGGCGACCGGAAGCGCGACAGGCACGAGCACGGCAACGGCTGCGACCCACAGCCACCACGGCGCGGGCGTGCGACGCGTCCGGGATCGACCGGGTGGGGTCGCCGGTGTCCCAGGGACCGCGATCTCGATCACGGAGCCCTCGGCGCTCACAGCAGGCCGGCCTCCGCGACGAGGTCCGTGGCGAGGTCGAGGGTCGTCGCAAGCTGTGAGAGGTCGATGTCGGGCGTCTGGAGCGAGTCGAGGGGTGGGAGCACCTCCGGTGCGGGCACGCCGGCGATGAGCGGATACTCAAAGGTCTCGGTCGCGAAGTATTCCTGGGCGCCCTCCTCGAGGAGGAAGTCGACGAACGCTCGTGCCGCGTCGGGGTTCGCCGCAGACGCGAGGATGCCGACACCTGCGGGCATCACGATCGAACCCGCGGTGGCCACGGCGAAGAAGTAGTTCGCACCGGGGACGCCCGGGTTCTCAGCAAGTGCCCTGAGGAGGTAGTAGTGGTTGACGAGACCCGTCTCGACCTGTCCGTCGTTCACGGCGGTGACGATCGCCGAGTTGCTCGGGAACGTCGGTGAGCCGTTCGCGGCGATGCCCGCGAGCCAGGAGCGTGTGGCGTCCTCCCCGTCGATGAGGATCCTCGCCGCGACGAACGCGAGGAACGACCCGTTCGTCGGTGCGACGGCGACACGGCCCTCCCAAACGGGGTCGACGAACCCGTCCTCTGTTTCCGGCAGCTCGTCAGGGTTCACGGCCGTCGTGTCGTAGATGACGACACGCGCACGGCCCGAGACACCGACCCAGGCGCCTTCACGATCGGAGAACCGTGCGGGGACGAGGCCGCGCACATCGTCGGGAAGTGTGGAGAACAGGCCGTCGAGGGCGACCGTGCCGAGCGACGCCGGATCCTGAGCGAAGAAGACGTCGGCGGGGGAGCTGTCGCCCTCTTCGAGGATCGTCGCGGCGAGGCTCGCTGAGTCCGCGTACCGGACGGTCACGTCGATCCCCGTTTCTTCTTCGAACCGATCGATGAGGGGCTGCACGAGGTCCTCGCTGCGTCCCGAATAGACGGTCAACGAACCGTCACCGGACCCCGACGAGCACGAGGCCGCGAACAAGGCGACGACGACGACCAGAACGGCAGAGCGCAAGATCTTTCTCCCAACCTAATGATTTTGATTAGGTCAGGTTATAAGCACTACCGCCATAGGTGCAAATCGAGAAACCCGATCACTCGTTGTTGTGGAGGAAGATCTCGAATGGCTGATCCCCTCCGAACTGGTTCTCGGCACCTTCGGAGAACCAGTCCCAGTCGAGGACGAGGGCCGACAACCCCATCATGCTCCAGCGGTTGGCGGCCGGCGCCTCGCACCCCGACCCGGTGAGCTCGCACGGGCTCTGGCTTCCCTCGCCGGGACTGAACAGGATGCTGTAACTGTCCCGGACCGTCGCATCGAAACCGGGAAGGTCGGCGAAGTTGTCAGGGAGGAACAGGCATTCCTTGGGATTCCCATTCGAGCATGTGTACCAGGTCGTGTGGAGGTAGACGGGCTGGAGGCCGAGGACGTCCCACCACTTGGTGCCAAACTGCGAACCCGAGTTGTAGTTCAGCCTCGGAACGATGGCGAACCGCGGCGAGTCGAGGAGCGAATCGTCGAAGATCGTCCCTAAGGCGCTGTCGAGGCAGTCGATCAGGCGGTCCGTGAGGTCTCGACCCTCGAGGCCTTCATACGTCGACCTGTCGCAGAGACCGGCGTCGCCGGCCGGATCGAGAAGGTATTCCCACAGTCCGACGTTGTCGACCGTATAGCTCTTGGACTTCGTTGCGAATGTCAGCCGTACCGGTGCCGGGCTCACCTGCGTACCCTGCGCGACGTTCGATGCCTGGCGGAGTCGACCGGGCACGTCGGCTGCGGTCGGTGACGGATCGTCACCGAGGAAACCGCATTCGAAGATGGATACCCCGCAGTTGGGGGAGTTCGATGTGATGTTGTTCCCCGTCTCGGTGAGCATCACGTACGGGACGACGCCCGAGGCTGCGGACGTGCAGTTGTCCGCTCCTGCAGGTACAGGGGGGCCTGAGCTCTGACCCTGGGTGGGAGGTTCCGGACTGGGCCGGATGACGTGATCGAGACCGAGCGCGATGTTGTGCGGCGTCCTCACCCTGAACTGCGGGCTGCTCGGGCAGGCTTGGGCCTCGGTGAAGTGCGGATCGCCGGCACCGAACCACGGGCTGTCGAACATGCCGAAGTTGCCCTGTGTCGGACCGCCGCACGGGGCGGGATCATTGGGGAGGAGACCCGAGGGCGGCGTCGCAAGGCACTCCTCGGCCCCCGCGTTGGCAGGGACCGAGAACGGGAGCACAGCCCCCTGTCCCTCGCTGTACCGCAGTTCGGCAGTCGCCGTCGCCGAGATGGCGATCGTGTCAAAACCGAGCAGTGTGGCGAACGACGTGGGCATCGCGTAGTCGGGCAGGCGAACGCGCAACAGCGTAGGTGCGTCCTGCACCTGCTTGAGGCTGATGCAGTCCGAAATGGGCGCGGCCGGAGTGGCTGACGTATCCTCGATCGGAACGTAGTCGGCGGGTTTGTCCGGGTCCTGGCATGCCGCCCAATCGGCGTCCGTGGGCGCCTTGGGCCCCCAGTTCAACACCGTGTACTGCTTGATGGCGTCATAGAGGTCTTCGTTGCTCGGCGACGTGTCGTCGAGGAATTCGAGCCCTGCAGCGAGTACCGCAGCATCGGCCGTGGATTGTGCTTCACGGGTCTCCGCATAGGCGGCGGTGAGGTCGACACCGAACGCCGCGAAGCCGAGGAGCATGAGCAGCATCAGGGCGAACAGCGGCAGGATCGCCCCGGACTCAGATCGAGGGTTGCGGTAGGTGTTCATGGGCACGTCACCGAGGTCGGACCGCTGCCGAGCAGGGTGAGGGGTCGTTCGATTCGCATCGTGACTTCGGAGTCGAGTGGTGTCCCGTCGAAGATGGGATCCAGGAATCCGGTGAGGGATTCATACGCCTTGTTGATCTCGACGGTCACGTTCGCTGTTGGGTCGCCGATCGGATCCGACACGTCACCGCTGGTCGAGATCACCACGACGGCGCCGCCCGAGGACAACTCTGCGCGGGCACAGGTCTCATTCGCGACCGCCGTTGCGTCCCCGAAGTCGACGACGGCGAGGCGTGCACCCTCGCGTGCAGCGTTGCGCGTCTCGGTCAGCTGCGCGAACAGCCAACCGGCCTCCATGATGCCGAAGACGAGTAACAGGAACAATGGCATGACGAGAGCGAACTCGACGAGCGATGCTCCACGTTCCGAGCGTCGCTCAACGTTTGGGAGTCTCACGATGTGTGCCTTCCTTGGGATTCGATGAGTTCGTAGCGGCCCTGGAGGTGGCCACGAGCACGGCGGTATGCGACCCCGTTGGTCGCTGCGCTCATCCCGACACGCTCCCAGTGTCCCGCAACGGTGAGGTGATCGCACCGCACACATGTCTGCCTATAGATCGGATGCCTCTGTTCCACGAGCC
>DATHUV010000122.1:0-24364 GCA_035461905.1 Acidimicrobiia bacterium
AGGACCTTTCCGCGCCAGATCGCAGGCAGGAAACTGCCGATCACCCGGTGATCGGACTCTGGTTCTGAAGGGACGACGAACGCTTGGTCCCGACTCGTCCCCCTTTCAAGGGGGACGGCAGAGCGAAAGCGATGCAGGGGGATCACCGGCCGAAGATCTGCGTCCTGGCCGGTTCCGACTCCCGTGCTCGCGGGCTCGCAGGCCCCCTGGCTCACTCCGTTCGCCCGTCCCCCCAAGAGTCTCGATATCTCCCACGTGAACTGGCCGTCTCGAACGTCAGACCCGGGCTCGCAGGTGAAAGGCTGCCGATCACGAAGTGATCGGACTCCGAATCTAAAGGGAGGACCTCTTCCGCGCCAGATCGCAGGCAGGAAACTGACGACCACGCAGTGATCGGACTCCGCTTCTGAAGGGAGGACCTCTTCTTTGACTGCCGGTCGTTCCCAATCCGCATCCAAAGGTCTGCCCGCCAATACACTCGCCGGCATGGCCGATGATGACCTTGGCACGATCGTCCGGCGGGTCGGGATCTATGCCTGGTCCGTGATCGGGGTCCTCCTGCTTGTCGTAGCGTCGTTCTACATACTCGTCGAGGGTCGGATCATTTTTGCGCCGCTGTTCCTCGCGCTCGTGGTGATCGTCATACTGAATCCCCTCGTGACGTGGCTCAACGGAAGGGGGGTACCTCGCGTCATCGGTACAAGCATCGGCTTCATCGCGTTCTTTGCCGGTGTCACGCTTCTGGCGCTCCTTGTCCTGCCGAATGTCGCGGAGCAGGCACAGGGTTTCGTGGAGGAGTTCCCGATCCTGTACGACGAGTCAGCCAACGATCTCGAGGCCCTCCTCGAGTCGCTCGGGTTCGAGGGTGTGGTCATCTGGGATTACGACCGAATCGTGGACTACCTCAACGATCCCGATAACCGGGATGCCATCGTCGCGGTGCTCCTCGACCGCCTTGGCTCCGTCACGGCGGGGATCTTCGAGTTCATCCTGGTGTTCCTCATCGGTCCGGTCCTTGCCTTCTACTTCCTCATCGACCTCCAGAGCGTTCAGACTCGTCTCCTCGGGGTGTTTCCCGAAAGAAGGCGGGCTGAGGCGGCCCACGTAGGTCGACAGCTGAACGCGGCGCTCGGGGGATTCCTTCGGGGCCAGTTGCTCGTCGCGCTGATCGTCGGGGTCCTTCTGTCCTTCGGTTATCGGATCATCGGGCTCGAGTTCTGGCTCCTCATCGGGCTGATCGGTGGGCTTCTGAACATCGTGCCGCTGCTGGGCCCGTGGGTCGGGGGCATCCTGGGCGTGGCGATCGCTATCACCACGGCCGATGCGCGGACGGCCGTATGGGCCGTCGTCGTCGCCGTGGTCGTGCAGCAGATCGACAACAACTTCGTGTCGCCGACCGTGCTTCGCGCAACGGTCCGGCTCCATCCTGCAGTCACGCTCCTTGTCCTCGTGCTGGCGGGTGCGCTCGCCGGTTTCTGGGGTGTGATCATCGCGGTGCCCCTGACGGCGGCGATCAAGATCGTGTTGGGCCACTGGTGGAGAACGCGGGTGCTCGACCAGACCTGGGAGCAGGCCTCGGCCGAGATGTTCCAGGAGCCACAACCCTCGAAGCTTCGCCGGACGGGAGAGATGCCGGTCGTGGTGGTCACCGAGGACGAGCAGGATCCGGATTAGGCACGGCGTGACCTTCTACGACTGGGCACTCATCGCGATCGTTGCCGGGTTCGTCGTTCGCGGGTGGTTCCGCGGCCTGGCTCGGCAGGCGATCGATGCCGGGCTTCTTCTCATCGGGTCTCTCGTCGTGTTCCGGCTTTCGCCGGTCATCGGGACGATCATCGCAGGCATGGCCAACGTGCCCTACGAGATCGGACGGGTCGTCGCCGGAGGTCTGGTGTTCGCGATGCTCGTCGCCGGATCGATCGTGGTGGGGAGCTTCATCTCGACCGCCCTCCACGTCGTGCCGGGGGCAGCGACCGTGAACAAGTTGGGAGGGGCTGCGATCGGTGCGGTGTTCGCCGTCGTCGTGATCGTCCTCGGGACCACGGTCGTATCTGCATCACCGCTGCCCGATCCGATCCGAAGTGGATTTGGCGAAGCGGTGTCCGAGAGCCCGGCGGGGTCCACCATCACCGATGCGGGGGGTCCGATCCAGGCAATGGTGTCCACGGCAAGCGGGGAGCGCCTTTTCGGCGCGATCATCGCCGTCCGCGAAGCCGTTGGTGACCGCTTGATGGCTGGCACGCTGCCGATTCCCCTGCCCTCGGTCGGGGAGGCCTCGCTCCTTCCGTCCCAGGTCGACGCCCAGGAGCTGTTCGACCGCATCAACAGAGAACGTGTCATCGCAGGCACGGATCCGCTCGCCTGGTCGCCGGATCTCGCCGTCATCGCCGTCTCGCGGGCGACAAGTGTCTATCGGTCCGGGGTTCTCTCACTCGATGACGACCTCGACGCCGCGTTCCGAGCGGCTGGGGTGCCGGGGACCATGCACACCGACCTCGTTGTGCTCGCTGCCTCCACCGACGGACTGGCGGAGGCCATTGCGGGAGCGTCGGGATACGCCGACGCAACGACGGACCCCACGTACCGCACGGCGGGGGTGGGCGTTATCGAGGGACCGTACGGGCTGATGGCCGTTCAGGTCCTGTCCGGCTGATCGCCCTCGTAGGGCAGACGGTCGCTGTCGTCAATTTCGATGGTGTCCGCGGTGTCCACTGCGTCGCCGGATTCACGTGTGACGGTGTCCGCAGGGGGAGCCGTGGTCAACGTATCCACCGGCACATCGGGCTCCCCGGGCTCGACCGGACCACCCTCGGCGACCATCTCTGCTGCCGCCATGTCCGCGGAATGGGACGCTGCAGCTGAGTCGACGGCCGCCTGTGACCGACGTCGGTTCATGATCGACGCGACGACGACGGCGATCGCAGCAACCACCAGAAGCACGACCAGGGCGATCAGTACCAGGTTCGATGTGCCGCCCGAGCCGAGGTCCGACGTCGCCGAGATGGTCTTTGAACCGGTGAAGGGGATCTTCCATACCAGTGTTCCGTCGGACCGAACCTCGTCAGCGTCATGGCTGGTAACGGTTCCCGGCATGGACACGACGACGTTCGCGGAGAAGAACTCCTCCGTGATCATGCTCGGATCGATCGGCAGATCACCGCCTGCGTCGCCTACGTCGGTGGGCGCAACGGTCGCCGACAGTGTCGCCGTGTCCTCGTCGAACGTGTAGCTGAACATCTCGAAGACTTCGCCTCCAGCAGCGGTGGAGTCGAAGGTCGAGAGGTCCTCGACAGCCGTGGTGACACCGTAGAAGGTCATGTCACCCTCGGTTCGCTCCGTCTGGGTGACGTCGTCGCCTCCGAAGTCGGGAAGGTCGCCGAACAGGTCTTCGGGTGAGCCTTCGCCCATGTCCCCGAGCAGCTCACGGAACTCCTCGTCGAAACCGATCTCCGCCCCTACGACGGCTGACCCGTCTTCCTCGATGTCGAGGATGACGTTCGATTCGATGCGGCACGCCGTGAGCACCACGGCGAGCAGTGCGAACAGGACCAGGTATTTGCGCATGATTCCCCTCGGTTTCTGAAGCGGATGGTAGGCGGTATCGTCGGTTTGCCACTCCACGCAACAGGGTGTGAACTCCTATGATCGGCGACCGATCCGAGCTCCATGAGTCCTTCGTCGAGGCGTATCCTGCCTATGTCGCGCGCACGCTCGAGTCCCTCGGGATCGAGGTCGATGAGGTCGTTGCAGATGCCATCGTCGAGGGAGCCGCAGTCCTCGACGGTTTGCTGACCACGTTCGACCGGCTCGATCCCATCGACCAGAGGCACAGCCCGCTCGAGCTGGTCCGGGAAGCCCTGAGACCTGTCGATCGCGCGCTGGGGATGGAGGGAATCCCGCCTCCGGATCCGACCCGAGGACTCGGCGCCACATGGGGTGGTGCCCCATGGGATCGGTACGGCTTGGCACCGGGCTCCTCCCAGGTGCTCGGAGCCCGGGCGCACGGTGCGCACGTCCGATGGGGCCTGGCGAAGGCCGCGGCGCTGGCCCCCATGGTGAACCGGCCGTACGCCCGGATCGTGGCCTCCAGCGACCGATTCGACGCGCTGAGTACAGCGGTGACCGAGCTCGGCTACCGCACGGCATCTCCAGATGATGGCCCGCCCTCGGTTGCCATCATCGAGGCCTCCCTTCCAGGCGGTCACGATGCTGTCCGAAGAGCGGCCGCCGAAGGTGCCCACGTCGTCGCCTTCGGGGACAGAATCGATGATCTCGAAAGCGCGGGCCTGCGAGCCCTCGGAGCCGCGCTGGTCGTAACGACCGGCGCGCTCCTGAGGGACCCGCAAGCGCATCTACCGGCTGTCGCCTGACGTGGGTCAGCCGTAGTAGGCGGCGATCGCGTCGGCCAGGAATGCGGCAGTACCCGCCCCTGCCTTGTCGATGTTCGCCGTGAACCGAGGGTCCTCGACGTACATCCTGCCGAGTCCGGCATGGATCTCCGGCGTGCACTCGTAGAAGTTGTGGGTGATGTGATCCCGATGGGACTCCACGAGTGCGACGGCCTCGATCCCGTCGGGGTCGATGCCTTCGGCCGCGCATCGTGCGGCCGTCGTGTAGATCGCATCGGCCTCGGTCCTGATGCGTTCCCAGTCCGCGACCTCGTACGATGCCGCTCGCCTGGTCGACTCGATGTATGCATCGGTCTGGCCCCAGCGGTCCTCGGCTTCGGCTCTGTGTTCATCGGGGTCGAAGTCCCCGAACACGGAGAGCTTCTCTTCTGGTGTCATTGTCGTTCCATTCTCTGCTGATTCGATCGCCGAGTCGAGACTCGCCCGTATCGCCTGCAAGTGACCGATCTGATAGCTGACTCGATCGCGGGCGCCCCGCAACGTCGCGATCGCGTCCCCGTCCTCGAGGATGCGTCCGATGTCGTCAAGGGCCAGGTCGAGCGCTCGATACGTGAGGATCAACCGGAGCCTGTCGACGTCGGCCGTTCCGTAGAGTCGATAGCCGCTGTCGGTACGTCCGGCAGGCTTGAGCAATCCGATCTCGTCGTAGTGGTGCAGTGTGCGAATGGAAACGCCCGAGATTCGGGCGAGCTCTCCAACGGTGATGGTGTTCATGCCGTCACGATAAACCCTCACGTAACGTGAGGGTCAAGGGTTTTCTTCGGCGATTGATGGCCACGCCATGAACCGCCGTGGACCTAGGCTGGTCCGCCATGGCAGTAGATCCACGCGTCCTCCGTCCACCGCTCTGGTACAAGGATGCGGTCATCTATGAGCTGCACGTGCGGGCGTTCTCGGACTCGAACGACGACGGCATCGGCGACTTCCCGGGTCTGACCTCCCGGCTCGACTACCTGAGCACGCTCGGCATCGACACGATCTGGCTCCTTCCCTTCTACCCCTCACCGCTGCGTGACGATGGGTACGACATCGCCGACTACTACGACGTCCACTCGAGTTACGGCTCCCTCGACGACTTTCGCACCTTCCTCGACGCGGCACACTCCCGCAACATGAGGGTCATCACCGAGCTGGTGATCAATCACACCTCCGATCAGCATCCGTGGTTCCAGCGGGCACGTCGAGCCGAACCGGGGTCGCCCGAACGGGACTTCTACGTGTGGAGTGACACGCCTGACAAGTACTCCGACGTGAGGATCATCTTCCAGGACACCGAGACATCGAACTGGAGTTGGGATCCGGTCGCCGGGGCGTACTACTGGCATCGCTTCTTCTCACATCAGCCGGACCTCAACTACGACAACGACCTGGTCAGGGAAGCAGTGACGGACGCCCTCCGGTTCTGGTTCGACCTCGGGGTCGACGGCCTGCGCCTCGATGCGGTTCCGTACCTGTACGAGCGTGAGGGAACCAACGGCGAGAACCTCCCCGAGACCCACGCGGAGCTCAAGCGCCTTCGGTCCGTCATCGACGAGCACTACGAGAACCGCATGCTGCTCGCTGAGGCAAACCAATGGCCGGAGGACTCTGTCGCGTACTTCGGAGACGGTGATGAATGCCACATGGCGTTCCACTTCCCCCTGATGCCTCGCCTGTACCTCGCACTCCAGCGTGAGAACCGGCTTCCGATCATCGACATCCTCGAGCAGACGCCCCCGATTCCGCAGGACGCCCAGTGGGCGATCTTCCTGAGGAACCACGACGAGCTGACGCTCGAGATGGTCTCGGAGGAGGAGCGCGATCTCATGTGGCGGACGTACGCCCCAGATCGTCGTGCACGGCTCAACCTCGGCATCCGGAGACGACTCGCACCGCTGCTCGACAACGATCGCCGCCGGATCGAGCTGCTCATCAGCCTGCTCCTCTCGCTCCCAGGAACACCCGTGCTCTACTACGGGGACGAGATCGGCATGGGTGACAACATCTTCCTCGCCGACCGTGACGGCGTCCGCACACCGATGCAGTGGAGCAACGACCGCAACGCCGGGTTCTCACGCGCAAACCCGCAGTCGCTGTACCTCCCCGTCGTTGTCGACCCCCAGTTCCACTACGAGACCGTCAACGTGGAGGCTGAGCAGGCGAACCCGAACTCCCTGCTGTGGTGGGTCCGTGACATGGTCCACCGCCGGAAGCGCCATCCCGTGTTCGGGCGCGGTGACATCGAGTTCCTCGGTCCGGCGAATGAGCAGGTCCTGGCGTATCTCCGCCACGGCGAAACGGAGACGATCCTGATCGTCGCGAACCTGTCGCGCCAGTCCCAGTTCGTCGAGCTCGATCTTGCGAGGTATGAGGGTCAGGGCGTCACCGAAATGCTCGGACGCACCGAGTTCCCTGCAATCGGTGACACGCCGTATGTCCTATCGCTCGGCCCCTACGGCTACTACTGGTTCATCATCGACGGGTTGGGTCTGGACACCCATGACGAGGGTGACGTGATCGAGCTGTTCGGACCCCTCGAGGACGCGTTCGCGACGGACGGACCGATGCTCTCCGTTCTTGGGAAGCACCTTGCCCACCAATCCTGGTTCCTCGGGCCGGCACCACGGCGATCGCAGATCTCCGTGCGCGACCTCATACCTGTGACGAAGGGGGAGCAGGAGGCGAACCTATGGATCGCTCTGGTCTCCATCGCCCACACGACGTCACCCGACGACGTGTACCTGGTGCCGATCGGCATCAGCTTCGAGGCAGATGTCGATGGCGTGATCGCCCGCGTGCACAGGGACGGCCACGACGGCGTCCTCTACGATGGCCTCGCAGACGAGCGGTTGCGCCGTGCACTCCTTGCAGCCATGATCGCCGACGAGACGATGCTCGGGCGGGCCGGTTCGCTGAATTTCTCCGCTGGTGACCTTCCGATCGGTCCCGACGCGGTCGACACCCTCGCATCGACGGTGTCGACCAACCAACGAGGTGAGTCGTACATCTCGTACGGTTCGGGTATCGCGATCAAGCTCTTCCGGAAGGTGGAACCTGGGATCAACCCAGACCTCGAGCTGCGTCGCTTCCTGACCGAGAGAACGGGCTTCGACAACGTGTCCGACACCTACGGTGCGATCGAGTATCGGTCAGGGGACACGAACACGATCGGTGTCCTCCAGCAGTCCTTCGAAGTGTCGGAGACGGCGTGGGGAGCGTTCTCCGGGCTTTGCTCCGAGTGGCTCGAGCGCCGCGTCGATCATGACGCGCCACCGCCGCCGGTTCCGTCGTTGATCTCGATAGAGGATCTTCGCCAGGTCGACGCCGACCATGACCCCGACATGGCGGACACCGTGGCGCTCGCGCGCCAACTCGGCTCGGTGACGGCACGGATGCACATCGCCCTCGGGTCCCAGAGTGAGGAACCGGATCTCCAGCCAGTCGGCTTCACCCAGCTGTATCAGCAGTCGCTCTACCAGTCCCTCCGGGCAGGGGTCCGTCAGGAACTGAGGTCGATCCGAAAGCTCCGCTCCGGCGCCGGACCGGAGATCGCCTCCGGTGTCGACGACGTCATCGGGTCCGAGGCCGAACTCCTCGGGATGCTCGATCCCGTTCGGCGCATCCCCATGAGCGGATCCCGCATTCGTTGCCACGGCGACTATCGGCTTGATGAGGTCTACTTCGTCGAGGGGGAGTTCATCATCGAGGACTTCTCGGGGGATCACAACCGTCCCCTCAGTGAGCGACGGCTCCGTGGATCCGCGTTGCGTGACGTCGCACAGATGGTCCGTTCGATCGACTACGTCGCGCTCACAACATCCCTGGGTCACGGTCCCGAGGGTGCAGCATGGGCGGTGGAGTGGTCGAGAACCGTCTCCGCCGTCTTCGTAGTGTCGTACCTCGATGCGATGGAGGCCGCGACGCTCCTTCCTGACTCGGACGAGGCATTCGATGCGCTCATCAACGCGTTCGTCGTTGCGAGGTCGCTGAGGGAGCTCCACTGGGAACTCATGACACGACCCGGGATGGCTCCGGTGCCCCTCACGGCGATTCTGCGCCTGCTGGGGCGGGAAGCGGACGTCAGCGCCTAGCGGACAGAAACCCTTCGAGGGTGGCGAAGGTGGTCGCGACATCATCGGGGCCGCCGATCCTGAACCGAGCGGCCGTTGGCCCGTCGCCGACCTTGATCCCGATGTCGTCGGTCCCGAGTGACACGAACACGTCCTCGTCCGTCACGTCATCGCCGACATAGACGACGAACTCTGCATCCGTCTGCGCTCGAACGGCCTCGATCGCGGTGCCCTTCGTCCCGTGGCCGATCACGACCTCGAGAACTTCCTTGCCCTCGATGATCCTTGCGTCGAACGCGGCGACCGCATCACGTGCGTCATTGAGCGCGCCGCTCCGATCCCCCGCATGGCGGTAGTGGAAGGCGGCGCCGAGCCGTTTTGGCTCGACGGCGGCGCCTGGATGTCGTGCGGCAACGGCTGTGAGCGCTTCGGTGATCGAGGCCACGGTGGCCCGCTCCTCGTTGGTCGGTGCGCCACCGAGGAGCGCGCCGTGGTTGCCGATGAGCCGGACGCCGATGGGCGTCCCGACGAACGACTCGAGCGTCGGCTCGGACCGACCCGAGATGATGACCGGTCGAACGCTCGGATGCCTCGACACGGCGAGGAAGGCGTCGAGGGCTCCGCGGTGGGGCACGGCATCCTCGGGCTCCGGGACGATCGGGGACAGCACCCCGTCGTAGTCGCTCGCGACGAGCAACACCTCAGCGGTCGCCACTCGGGCGAGGGCTGCTTCGAGATCCGTGCTGGTCACAGCTCTTCGAGGGTCGACAGGCAGTCGCGCGCCCACTCGAACACGTCGGATCGTCGGACGACCCTCCTGAGCTCACGCATGCGGCGAGCCTGTTCCTCCCGCGGCATCGACGCAGCCGTTGCGATGCCGTCGACAACGGCGTCGATGTCGTATGGGTTCACGATGACGGCGGATCTGAGCTGCTCGGCCGCGCCGGCGAACTCCGAAAGCACAAGCACCCCGTCGTTGTCCACACGGCAAGCCGCGTATTCCTTGGCGACGAGGTTCATCCCGTCACGTAGCGGCGTCACGAGCATCACGTCGGCGGCGACGTAGTACGCAATGACATCCTCGAACGGGAGCGTGCGGTACAGGTACGAGACCGGTGCCCACCCGGGTTCTCGGTGATCGCCGTTGATCCGTCCTACGAGCTGCTCTATCTCGCTACGGAGGCTCTGGTAGGCCGGAACCTGCTCACGGCTCGGTACGGCGACCTGGATGAACGAATATGGCCGTTCGGCCATGGGTGACTGGTCGAGGAGGTTGGAGAACGCCTTCAATCTGAGGTCGATCCCCTTCGTGTAGTCGAGGCGATCCATGCCGAGGATCACGGTCTCGGGATCGCCGAGGTCGTGACGGATCTGTGCGGCACGTTCGCGGATCTCGGGGGAGCGGGCCATCCGTTCGAACTCGGCAGTGTCGATGGCGATGGGCGCAGGCTGGAGATGCACCGCGCGCCCGTTCCACCGAAGATCACGGCGCCCCAGGGATTCCGCGCCTGCGATCCGTCGTGCCGCCCTCGAGAAGTTGTCGGCACTCTGGCGGGTTTGGAAGGCGAGGACGTCGGCGCCGAGGAGGCCCTCGAGGATCTGCCGGCGCCACGGGAGCCGGGAGAAGATCTCGATCGGCGGGAAGGGGATGTGGAGGTAGAACCCGATCGTCGCGTCGGGGGTCATCCCTCGCAGCATCGACGGTACGAGCTGGAGTTGATAGTCCTGCACCCACGCGATATCCCCGGGATTCGTCACCGCCGCCGTTTCCTCCGCGTATCGGCGATTCACCTCGACATAGGGTCGCCACCAATGGCGATGGAACTCCGGAGCGACGATCGCGTCGTGGTACAAGGGCCAGAGGGTTCCATTGCAGAAGCCGTAGTAGAACTCCTCTACCTCGCGCTCGCTCAGGGCGACGGGGCGCTGGAGGATGCCCTCGTGCTCGAAGGGTTCGGCCTCGAAGTCTGCGATGCCGGGCCAGCCCACCCATGCGCCTGCGGCGTTCTGTAGGACCGGCACGAGGGCCCGAACCAGCCCTCCGGGACTGGTGGTCCACCCGTCGTCCCCACGGGAGACGGGCAGGCGATTCGCGACGACGATGATGCGTTGAACGATGGTCCTCCGTCTCTCCTTCCGAGCCTACCCGAGTCCATTCCGTGGTCCTCGGGCGGAGTGACCTGTGTCAGTCCGAGTCAGCGGGGACCGAACAGACGCCGGAGGACGAACAGGACGACTGCGAACCCCGCACCTGCCGCCGCGGCGGACCGGAAATCGACCCGGACGTTCGGGTCTCCCTCGATCGTGCCAGCGAACAGCACTCCGATCACGCTGCCGGCCTCTGCCTTCACGGTGTCCGCGATCACGACGCCTGCACCACCGGACCGAAGGGTCGCGGTGTCCGTCGTGAGGAATCCCACGCCGCTCATGTTCACGTCTGCGGTCGTCGAATCGATCGTGAACGCGCCAGCCTGCGAGAGCGAGACGTTGTCCGCCTCGATCGTCTGGGCGCCACCCTGGGTGATCTCGACGACGCCGGCCTCGATGCGGCCTGCGCCGCCCTGGGCGATCGTCACGTGCTCCGCCCGAAGGTCCTCGATGATCTCCTCGACGCCCTCGTCATCGTGATTCGTGCTGTCATCCACGTCGTTGCCACCTCCATAGCGAACCCTAGATGCTCGATGAGACGTCGGCGGCCGTTCGGTCAGCCGAGGGTCAGAAGTTCCCGGCAATCGGACGGAATCCGGGCTCACCGAAGAGGAAGTCGACGTCCGCATCGCCGGGCGTGTTGGTGAACCTGAGGTAGAAGCGGGCCTGTTGGTCCCTGAAGAGGCCGACGGAGTCGATTCCGGTGCCCTGCCAGTCCCCAGCGACGATGCGGTCGCCGGGATCACCAAAGATGAACTGGATGTCGGCGTTGCCCTGGGTGTGCGAGTTCCGCATGTAGACGAGTCCCGTGGTCGTACGGTGCAGTCCGATCGTGTCGATCCCGTCCCCGTCGAAGTCTCCGACGAATGGCCGGTCACCGACGTCGCCGAAGAAGTAGGAGCGCTCAGCCGCACCGAGGCCACCGTCGTCGGAGCCGAGCCTGTCGATCACGAAGATCTGGGCCTCGCTCGGTCGGTAGATCGATACGGTGTCGCACCCATCGCCGTTGAAGTCGCCCGCAAGCGGGATGTCGCCGGGGTTCCCGAAGAAGAACCGGACATCGGCGATCCCCTGGGTGTTCGAGTTCCGAAGGTAGACGAACCCGTCCGACTGGCGGTACAAGCCAGGTGTGTCGGTCCCGTCGCAGTTCCAGTCCCCCATGAACGGCACGTCGCCCGGGTCACCGAAGTAGAAGGACCTCACACCGTCCCGGTCCCGCAGGTGCCACAGTCCCTGCGTCGGATCGACAACGCCGACACCATCTTGGGTTGGGCCCAGTCGGAACGGGATCGTGTCGGTGTACTTGAACAGGAGGACCGCTCCGGGTGCGAGGAGGGGCTCTGCGAACCTCAGGTCCGGATTGGGCTCCTCATCCGCGACAGGTGGAACCTGCTGGAGTGATAGGGCCTTGACCTTCCCGTCGGTGGCATCGAGGTACTCGAGGGTCGTGCGATCCACGGTGAATGGTGCGCCGGTGAAGTCGAACTCGAGCCGGATCCGCCCCGGCGATTCGGCTCCGGGGAGAGGAACCGACCCAAACCCTACCGAGTGGGTGTGGCGACCGTTCTGCACCATGACGTACCTCTGTCCGGTGGCGTCCCGGAAGAATCCGACAGGGATGTCCATCGGTGCCTCGCCGTCAGCGGCTCGGATGGCCGCCAGGTATGGGTCGCCGGCCGCGCCGCGGGCCCATGGGCGCGTGCCGAGGGGTGTGACTGCCCTGGGGTGTGCTGCCCTGATGAACCGGACGTCGACCGAGGTGAGCTGCGTCATCGTGGGGCCGAGGTTGGCGAGTTCCTCGTTGACGTCGGCAACGATGCTCCAGGCGTCCGTCTTGGGGGCGGCCCAGTCGCCGACCCCGTCGAAGAGGGCCGATCCGCCCCATGCCGTGGCGGACGAGTGCTTGGCGCCGTCGGCCGCCTGGTAGATGAACCACGAGTGGCCGGTGTATCCGTAGAGGAGTCCGACCATGGCCTGCCACCTGAGGTCCGACTCGGTGTGTGAACGATCGAAGCCGCTCTCGGCACCGACGTAGGCGTTGAGGTACTGCCAGTACGGGACCCCCTTCTGCAGGGCTCGAGCGCGGTACCGCTCGAGCGCCGAGTAGTGCAGGTGGTCGAAGAAGTAGTCGCTGCTCATCAGGACGTCCGCATCGACGTTCGACACCCAGTAAGCGAGGACGTCGTCGGCGTTCGCGACGTAGATGCTCATGTTCGTGTACACCAAGGCGTCGGGATCGGCCGCCCGCACGTTCTCGATCCCGGCCTGGACTTGCGCGAGTGCGGTGATGCTGCCTGCCTCGTCGCCGACCTGGAAACCGATCCGTCCCTGCTTGCCTGCCATTCCCCCGACCAGCTCGCCCGTGGACTCGAAGGCGAACCCGTTCCACACCGAAGAGGTGCCGTCGCTTCTCAGCCAGGAGATGAAGGGGTTCGACGAGGGGTTCCATCCGTCGACCTCGGCTGCCCCGTCCTCCCAGAGCATCTTCGCTGTGGCCCCGAATGGCCCGAAGTAGTCGGCCACGACGGACGGCGGCGGCGTCCCCATGGACGCGGACAGCGATGTGATCAGCATCGGGTTCGTGCGCACCCACTTCATCCCCGGTTCGAGGCCGGACACCTCGGAACCGAGGGACGTGATGGGCCATTCGCCGGCCGATGGATCATCCTGGGCCCACGCGGGTCCGAGCGCCCCGAGGACGAGGACGAGCGAAACAAGCAAGGTCACGTACCGTCGCATCGAGGAATGATGGCCGTCGTGACGGTTTATCCACACCTCCGACGCATGCTTCACCCTTTCGGGAGGATGTCGAAGTGCAGTATTGCTGGGATTCTGACGGTTCAGTCGAGGCAGACTCGGTGACCATGAATCGGGTGGAGGGATCGTGACAGGGATCAGGAGCCGGGTCGACTCGCTGAGGCGACGAAGGGGCCTCAAGCAGGATGCGGTGGCAGGTCTCGTCCTGGGAGTCGAGAGCGTCCCGGATGGGCTTGCTGGCGGGCTCCTCGCCGGAGTCAACCCTGTCTTCGGGCTCTATGCCTACATGGTGGGCACCGTTTCCGGCGCCCTCTTCACGAGTTCGACCTTCATGGCCGTCCAGGCCACCGGCGCCATGGCGATCATCGTGTCGGACGTGCCAAGCGTTCACACTGGTGAGGACCCGGAGTCGGCCCTATTCACTCTCTCGATCATCACCGGGGTGATCATGCTGGTAGCCGGCCTGCTCAGACTCGGGTCCCTGCTCCGTTGGGTGTCGAACGCCGTAATGGTGGGCTTCATCAACGCCGTGGGCGTGAACATCATTCTCGGACAGCTGGACAACTTCAGCGGGTACGAGGCGGAGGGATCCAACCGTGTCCTGCGCGCATTCGATCTCCTGCTCAACCTGAGTGAAGCTCACTGGCCCTCGATGCTCATCGGGACCGTCACCATCCTTTTGATCATCATCCTGGAGCGAACCCGGTTGGGAGCACTCGGAATGGTCGTGGCCATTGTCGCTACTTCCGCCCTGGCCGTGATCATCGACAGAACCGTGGCGACACTCGGTGACGTCACGGAGATACCGGGCTCACTCCCGCTGCCCGTCCTTCCCGACCCGGGCCTGATCGTCGATCTCATCGTTCCCGCCGCGGCGCTCGCGTTCGTCGGGCTGGTGCAGGGCGCCGCGATATCAGCGAACTTCCCAAACCCGGATGGCCGCTACCCCGATGCTTCTCGTGACTTCGTCGGGCAGGGAGTCGCCAACGTGGCGTCGGGACTCTTCCAGGGCATGCCGGTTGGTGGATCGATGTCCGGGAGTTCCCTGGTGAAGGAAGCGGGAGCGAGGACGAAAGCGGCAATGGTCATCGCCTCGGTCGTGATGGCCGTGTGCATCCTCGTCCTTGGGGAGGCAGTGGCCTACATCGCCATGCCCGCCCTGGCGGGACTCCTGATGCTGATCGGATTCCGTACCATCAAGCCCGCCGACATCAAGGCGGTATGGCGAACCGGTCCGACTCAGGCCGCCGTCCTTGCTGTCACATTCACGCTCACGATGCTGATCCCGCTGCAAACTGCCGTTCTGGTCGGTGCGGGTATCTCGGTGATCCTCTACGTGATTCGACAGTCGAATCAGGTCAAGGTGAAGGAGTGGGAGTTCGATGGGAGCGGCCGAATGAGGGAGGTCGACCCCCCAACCGAGGTGCCGGAGCAATCGGTGCTGGTGCTCCAGCCGTATGGCAGCCTGTTCTTTGCGGCAGCGCCGGTGTTCGAGAGCGCGCTGCCTCGAATCACGGAGCGCTCGCGGCGCTCCGTTGTCATCCTTCGGCTTCGAGGGAAGAGCGACCTTGGCTCCACCTTCATGGAGGTCATCTCCCGCTATGGGATCAAGCTCAACGAGGTCGACAGCAAGCTGATGATCGTCTCCGCATCGCCCAGGGTGATCGAGCAGCTCAATATCACCGGTGTTGCCGACATCCTCGGACCTGAGAACGTATACCCGTCCGATGAGTGGATCGGTGGAACTCTGGCCCGTGCGCACGCAGATGCCAGGGCATGGATCGACGCGCAGACGACTCGCTGAGTCGCGCCTCGGCCACGTCCGCGCCGAGAACTCGATGGGCGCGATACCAGTTCGCACCAGCGAGCGCCTTCGTTCGGGTCGTCAGCGACGAAGTGGAGTCCCCCATAGGGAGACCAGCCTGGCGAGAAGGGTGATGATGAACACCTGGCCCAGAAGGGCTTGGACCACAGCGAGCCTCTTGGCGAGATCGGTCGCGGGGGTGATGTCGCCGTAGCCGACGGTGGTGATGGTCACGAAGGAGAAGTAGAGACGGTCGCCCTGCGTCACGGCGTTGTTCAGGAAGACACCCTCGGTGAGCAAGTCGATGCCGCCGTACACGCTTGCCATTACGAACGCGAACAGCGCATATGCGGAGATCGCCCCCATGACCGTCTGCAAGCTCACCACCTGGTGTCGCACGATCCGGTTCAGGATGGCGATCGCGGCAGACAGTTGAGCCACCGCCAGGGTCAACAGGCGCCACCCTCCAGCAGCGGGGGCGGACATCAACCCCAGTGGGATGGCGGTGACCAGCAAGACGCCCATTGCGAACAACCCGAGCCACCTGACCCGGCCTGGGACGCCCGGGGACCACAGCGACGTGAACAGGACAGCCATCCACAGAATGGCATTCGTGATCGAAACCCACTCCTTGGTGTCGAAGCCAGAGAGGACGTACCCGGTGAAGATCAGGAGGAGGATCAGGCCGTATCGTTCCCGGACCGGCACACCCAGAGAGTCTTGTCTCAACCTCGCGCCGAGAGGCATCCCCCCTGCCTGATCAGGTTCGGTCGCTGAATGATCAGCCACTCCATCTCCTTCCCTTTGGGGCAGTCCGGGGAGTCTATTACTGGCCGTTGAGCGGACTTGGACCGACTCTGCAGTGTCAAGATCGCGCGGTCACGCAAGGATCGGGATCGTGAAGATGTAGATGCCGACTCCCAACAGGATGACAATCCCCATACCGAGCATGAGGTTCTGCCCGAGTCGACTCCGCATCTTGGTGCTGAGACCGGCGAAGAGGAACACCGCGGCGAAGACGATGGTGCTGAGCACGTATTTGTCGTCATTTGCATCGGCTGCCTGAGCCTCGTCGTACTTGCTATCAGCCAACGCTTGGAGGCGCGTGGCCTCCGCCTCCTCCGCCACCGAGTACTCGGGCATCGCAAATGGGGTCGGAGGCGCGTCGGGATTGACGAAGGGCCGGGTCTCCACCCATGCGTCGGATGCGATGCGGAACTCAGGGCGGAATCTGAGATAGAGGAAGCCCGACAGCGTGCTCGGGTCCGGTTCGTAGCTCGCGTCGAGCTCGATCCGACCCTCGCTGATGTCCAACTGCGTCGCCTCGAGCCATGCGAAGAAACTGGCTAGGTCCACTTCGGTCACCTGGCCTGCCCTGGTGAACTCTCGAGTCGCTTCAGTGCGGGCTGCAGACGCCTGGGCCAGCGAGAAGGCCATCTGGTCTCCCCACTGATCGCTCTGGAAGGCCGACCAGGCAGTCAGCACGGCGGCGATCGCCATCACCAGGGTCGCCAAGACGTCGACCCAATCGATCCGGTCGACAACGAAACTGTTGTCGGTCTGGTTCGGTGGGCGAGGTGGCTCCTGTTCAGGGCCCTCGGAACCGGACTCCGGTGTTTCGACCTCCGCGCCCATGCGCGCGTTCCTCCTGGACGGGTCTTGTCCGACTTCTGAGGATCTTGCCACAGGAGAGCGCGTCGCCGTCACCCCAAGAGGACGATTCTTTCATCCGTTGGGGGCGATGACCTGATGCGACGAATCCCGTTCTGTTGACTCTGAAGTGCAACACAACGAGATAGCCTCCAATCGCGTGTCAGGATCGCACCTGTGATTGCCCTCGTCGTCGTAGCCGTCGTCTTCATCGTCTACTCCCTGGTTGCCGCTCGTCTCGACCGATGGTCTGTCACCGCACCCATGGTGTTCGTCATCACAGGTGCGGCGATCGGCATCCTCGCTCCGGAATGGTTGGGCTTCCTCGACGAGCCTGAACCGGTCAAGCTGATCGCAGAGCTGACGCTGGCATTGCTGCTGTTCGCGGACGCCTCCACGTTGCGGTGGAGCGAGCTTCGCGAGGACGGTTTCCTGCCGGCTCGTCTGCTCCTGATCGGATTCCCCCTCACGGTGCTCGCCGGATTCGGGGTTGGATTGCTCGTGGAGCCCACTGCCCCATGGGCTGCGGCTGCGCTGATCGCGGCCATCCTCGCCCCTACCGACGCCGCCCTGGGTCTCGGTGTGTTCACCAACCGCTCGGTCCCTGGGCGAATTCGCCGCGCCCTGAACGTCGAGAGCGGCCTGAACGACGGCTTGGCGACGCCCTTGGTCACGCTCTTCCTCGCGTTCCTGATCACCCACGAGGGAGCCGAGACGACGAGCTGGGTCGCTGATTCCTTGAAAGAGCTCGGCATCGCAATCGTGGTGGCGGTCATCGTCGGGTCGGTCAGTGGCCGGTTGATCGCCCTTGCCCAGGTGAGGGCGTGGACATCTGCAGCGCCGGAGCGATTCGCCGTTCTTGCGACGGCCTTGTTGGCATACGGAGGCGCGATCGCGGTCGGTGGCAATGGTTTCGTCGCGGCGTTCGTCGGAGGACTCGTGTTCTCGCTGGCGTCGGGCGGCAAGGTACGGGAATCGGTGGAATTCACAGAGGACCTCGGGCTGTTCTCGTCCTTCTTGGTATGGTCGATCTTCGGCGCCCTCCTGCTCGGACCCGTGTTCGAGGGAGGAACCCGATGGACGCCGATCGTCTACGCCGTGCTCAGCCTGACCGCCATCCGGATGGTTCCCGTCGCCCTGTCCATGATCGGTTCTGGTCTCCGAACCCCGAGCGTGCTCTTCCTGGGGTGGTTCGGGCCTCGGGGCCTGGCTTCAGTCGTGTTCACATTGCTGGCGGTCGAGAGCCTGGCCGAAGAGGGCCTCGTGTCTGCTCCGCTGGTGGAGATCACCACTTGGACCGTGTTCTTGTCGGTGATCCTCCACGGCATCACCGCCCGCCCGCTCTCACGGATCTACGGCGCGTGGGCAGCTGGAGATTCTGTTGACCCACCGGAGATCGAGGCGTCGGACGTAGGCCCGGTCCCTCGATCCCTCAGTACCCGACGATCTGGAAACACCTGACGGTCACTCTGGCCTGACGGTTGCTCGTGAGGCTGGTCGCTGCGCGCGTCACTCGCCAGATCCGGCCATCTTCGCCTGCGCGTCTGCGATTGCGCCCTTGAGCGCTTCCACATGTCGGCCCTCCGCCTCGCCGACGACTCGCTGGACGGCCCGCAATCAGCAGGGCCCCGACCGAGATCCCGGCGACGATGTCGAGTCGGAGCGACTTCTTCCACTGGTACTCGCGGATCCATGATGCTGCTGGGAGATGCCGGGCGCCGAAGCTCTCTTGCCTACGCATCGAGGCCATTGCCACCGCGCTTTCGCCTTGTACGATCCGACAGCGAGAGGGTGGGCTACAAGCACGACCCTCCGAACTGGTCGCCATCGTATTTCCGGTAGTCCACACGACGCATCGTCCGGTGAGGATGAAGCGGGTCGCCCGCGAAGCCGGACTCAGTGGTTCGTGCGTTCACCTCGATGGGGTGATGGGACCCTCTGGTTCCGAGTGCTAGCTTCTCGATGAATACCGGGGACTGCGTCAACCGAGGACCGGCGCAGGAGGCATTGTGCGTTCGACGAAGCTACTGCCGCGATGACGTCCGCTGCGACGGAAAGCTCGGGTCTGATCCGGAAGCCCCGCCTCACGTACTTCGTTTCGACGGATTCACAACCACGCGTGCGCCGCGCCGCCGACGCAGCGGCGGCGGTTGTTGGCCTGATGCTGGTGACCGTCGGTGTGTATGGCATCGACCACGTGACGGCCACCGAGGGCGCGATCGCTGACCTCGTGGCCGCCCAGGCCTCGTGGCTCGCCTCGGTGATGGAGCTGGCTTTCACATTCGGACTGATCTACGCCGTGGCGGTGATCGTGGTGATGGTCCGCACGGGACCGAGGATGCGGAGCGCATTGCGGGACGTTCTGATCGCCGCAATGGGCTCCGCAGTCCTTGCCGTGGTGGTCACTCAAACAATTCACGGGGAATGGCCCTATGTGTTTCCCGAACTCGGACTCGAGAATCCCGATCCGCGTATGCCAATTCTTCGAGTCGTCCTCGTCGTCGCGACACTCGTCGCCGCATCGCCCCATTTGGGCAGGCCGATGCGCCGTCTGGACTGGTTCACGATCGGGCTGAGCGCTCTGGCGGCCGTATCGCTCGGGTATGCGGACCCTTCGGACGCCATCGGATCCATGGGAATCGGCATGCTGGTAGCGGGTTCGGTGCTCTTCGCTTTCGGTTCACCGCGGGGGTACCCGGATCCGAACCAGGTTGCCGATGCGCTCGTCGGAATGGGTCTTGCGGTGACCGAGGTCCAGCTCGACCCCGAGCAGACATGGGGGGTTCGCCGCCTCGTCTGTACCGCCGAGGACGGGTCGACGTTGGCGATCAAGGCCTATGGTCGTGACGCCTCGGATAATGCTCGAATTGCCAAGGCGTGGCGGATGCTCTGGTACCGGGAGGGGGGGCGTTCCGTCAGCTACTCCCGGCTCCAAGCGGTGGAGCACGAGGCGCTCGTTGCGGTGATGGCAGGGCGAGCCGGAGCCAGCGCTATCGAGGTGATCGCAGCCGGCGAAACCTCATCCGAGATCGCACTTCTGGTGCAGCGAGGTGGTTTGCCTTCGCTACGCGACGTCGATGCTGTTGAGATCGGAGACGACGTCCTGAAACGGATCTGGCAGGACGTGGGTCGCCTCCACGACGCGTCGATCAGCCACGGATCTCTCACCACCAGTGCGGTCCTCTTCGGCGACTCCGGTCATGTCATCAGGGACTTTACGTTCGGCTCACTGGTCGCGTCCGAGTCGGACCGGGCCCAGGATGTCGTGGAATTGCTCTTCTCCATGGCACTACTTTTCGGCTCGGCCCGTGCCGTCGACGCCGCTGTCGCAGGGCTTGGCAGTGAGCGCCTCGTATCAACGCTTCCGTATCTGCAACTACCGGCCGTCAGTCGGGGAACCCGCAAGGAGGCCGACGACGCCAAGGCGACGATGAAGGAGATCCAGGAAGCGGTGACCGAAGTGACCGGGGAGAGCCTGCCCGAGCCGGTGAAACTGCGTCGAGTCTCGGTCCGCAACCTCGCAACCGCGCTGCTCCTCCTCCTGGCGCTCGGAGCCCTGGTACCCATGATTGCCGGGATCGACTTCGCCGAGGTCTGGTCGATCCTGCAGGATGCAACGTGGAGCCTGCTCGTCGCGGCGCTCGCCATCGGCCAGACGATGTTCATTCCGCAGGCGATGGGGATGATGTTCGCGGTCACCGTCTCCCTCCCGTTCTGGCCGCTCGTCGCGCTCCAGGTAGCGATCATGTTCATCGGCCTCGCAGTACCCAGTGCCGCAGGCAGGGTGGCGATGAACTCCGCGTTCCTCCACAAGTTCGGGGTGGGCGTCACAGAGTCGGTGACACAGGGAGCCATCGACAGCTTCAGCGGCTTCCTCGTCGAGGTGAGCATCCTCATCCTCGCCCTCCTTGCGGGGGGCTTCGACCTCGGTATCGACTTCGAGAGCGGTGATGTGAGCTGGGCCATCGTGATCCTCGTCGTGGTCGGGATCGCCCTCCTCACCGTGGCTGCGCTTCACCGGATCAGGCGGCTCCGTGAGAAGGTGCTCCCGGTGATCCAGGAGTCGTGGGGGTCCTTCGTTGCGGTGCTCAAGGAGCCGGGGCGGGCGGTCGGCATCCTCACGAGCAACCTCGTCACGAGGCTGGTGATGGCGGCGGTCCTATGGCTGATCCTGGAGGCGATTCACACCCCGATCAGCTTCGGCGCCTGCCTCGTCGCCGTTGTTGCAACCAACATCCTCCAAGGGCTGGTCCCGGTTCCCGGCGGAATCGGGGTGACCGAGACGGTGATGACAGGTTTCCTCGTAGCGCTCGGCGTCGACGAGAATGCCGCATTCGCGGCGACGATCACGTGGCGTGTGATCACCTTCTACCTCCCGTCGTTGCAGGGTTTCTTCGCGATGCATTGGCTCGAGCGCCACGAGTACCTCTGACGATTTCAGACCCCATGGCAAGGCCCTGGCGTGGACATGGCGGGGATCGAGACGTTGACCGCCTGAGAGCAGAAGCAGGTCCATCATCATTGGCGATCAGCGATTCACCCTCATCGGATGATGATGAGGGCGGGTTGCTCTGCTTGGATGCACTTTGGAGGGGTACGCCCGCGAGACTCGGCAGCCAACATTGTTCGCGCGGAGGACCCGATGGTCCAAGGTCCCCGATGTCATGGGAGAAGACGTGCTGACTATGCAGGGAGGGCCGCCCGCATATCACGTGCTGGCCAAACCCACCGGACCGATCTGCAACCTCGATTGTGAGTACTGCTTCTTCTTGTCGAAGGAGATGTTGTACCCGGGAGAGCGGTTCCGAATGGCCGAGGAACTGCTCGAGACCTACCTGCGGCAGCTCCTGGAGTCCCACCGCACGCCTGACGTGACGGTCGCGTGGCAGGGTGGCGAGCCCACGATGATGGGGCTCGACTTCTTTCGCCGTTCGGTTGAGCTTGTTGAGGAGCTGCGCCGACCACATCAGCGCGTTTCCCATACGATCCAGACCAATGGCGTCCTGATCGATGAGCGCTGGGCGGCGTTCTTCAAGGAGCATGACTTCCTCGTAGGGATCTCGGTCGACGGACCTCGCGAACTGCACGACCGGTATCGGGTCGACAAGCGGGGTAACGGCTCGTTCGACAGGGTCATGGCCGGATACCAGCACCTTCGCGACGCGGACGTCGACGTCAACGTCCTGTGTACCGTCCAGGCAGGCAATCAGGACCATCCTGTCGAGGTCTATCGGTTCTTCCGGGACGACATGGGGGTTCGGTTCATCCAGTTCATACCGATCGTCGAGAGGGTGACCGAAACCCTGCTTCCCCTTGCAAACCTCGGTTGGGGCTCGAGCCGCAAGGACAAGCGGCCGCTCTACGTCCAGTCCGGAAACCACGTGACCGCCCGCACCGTGGGTTCCGAGGCGTTCGGTCGATTCCTGAGTGCCGTGTTCGACGAGTGGATCCAGGGCGACGTGGGTCAGGTCTTCGTGCAGCACTTCGATGCTGCGCTGGCGAACTGGCACGGAGAGCCACCCGGCGTGTGCGTCTTCTCCGAGACATGCGGAACGGCGGTCGCACTGGAGCACAACGGCGACCTGTATTCGTGCGATCACTACGGCGAACCGGACTACCTGCTCGGCAACATCAACGAGACTCCGATGATCGAACTGCTCGCCTCGAAGCAGCAGGTCCAGTTCGGTCTCGACAAACGCGACACCCTCCCTGCGTATTGCCGGGGGTGCGAGGTCAAGTTCGCGTGCCACGGAGGCTGCCCCCGCAACCGATTCACCGACACCCCTGACGGGGAACCGGGGTTGAACTACCTCTGTGCCGGATACAAGATCTTCTTCAACCACATCGACGAGCCGATGCGGATCATGTCGAGCCTGCTGCATCAGGGCAGGGCTCCATCAGAGGTCAAGTCTGTCCTCGACGCCCAGGAGGCGGAGCGGTTCAAGGACACCGGCCGAAACGACCCGTGCCCGTGCGACAGCGGGCGCAAGTACAAGGCCTGCCACGGGGCACGAACGCCCGGAACCGCAGCACGAACCGTAAGCGGCTGACGACGCCGGGCGTCGCCGTGCGAGACCATGAGGTCAACGGACTGCCGTACCCGAGCTGATCATTGCTGGCCCACGACCTCGGCGACGATTGCGTATTCATCGGGTGTCACATGCGCACGGGCCGTTTCGATCAGGAGGCGCTCGATGGTGCGGTCGGGGTCATCCAGGGTGTAGGGAGGATCACTGAGTGAACTCGACACCATCCCGGCGTACGCGACCAGCGTGCCGGAGGGGCGCGCGATGGTGAATCCGTGATACCCGAGACCGCCCTCCGGGGCGGTGGATTCGGTACGGGGTAGCTCGTCCAGGGCATTCGTCAGAGCGGCGGCCTCCCCATCGGTCAGCGTCCACGACGGATCAGGTACCCCCGAATACAGCCCCAGCGTCACGTTGACAGGCGCCATCTCTTCAGGCCCGACCGCGGTGTCCGCGCCGCCGCATCCAGCTAGCGCGACTGTCACGGACATCCAAGCGACGAGCACGGTTCGCATCATGTCAATGGGACGTCGTCGACGCTCTCCGAGTTCCACTGCTGTTGATCTTCGTCGATGCCAGGGCGTAGTCGAACCGGGGATTCGATGGGCGCCCTCGGCAAGATTCGAACTTGCGACACCCGGTTTAGGAAACCGGTGCTCTATCCCCTGAGCTACGAGGGCGTGCGGTAGGCAAGACTACCGATGCCCCCGGCTCAGGTGGGTTCGCTCACGATCGGTGAGAGTGCAGCGGACGGTGCGCTCACTTGTCCGGGTCGATCTCTCCGCTGTTGCCAAAGTAGGAGCCGGTCACGGTTGTTGAGCGCATGTGCATGGCCGTCGTGTCGTGGTCCAGGTCGAACCCTGATACGGGGGCTACAACGGCGTCGAGGGCACCGCTGTTGCCGAAGTACATGCCGGTCACTCCCATCATCGGCATGTGGATGGCGGTCACCTCGTGGTCGTACTCGAACCCGCTGACAGGGAGGGCGCTGTCCGTGACGGTGGGCTGATCACGCATGACGATCCATGAGATGGAACCTGCGAGGATCGCTACGACCACGGCGCCGAGGGCGATCCAGAGCCACTCGTGATGGTGCCCGAAACCGATTTGGGTCGATGCCGGGTGGTGGGTAGTTGCCATGAAGACTCCTCTCCGGCCAACGACCCGATTCCATTGTCCCACCAGCGGTGCCGCGGTTCCATGGGAATCGCAGAGCATCACGGGAGGGCGTGGGAGGAGGGTCGATCTGCAGGTCGGAGTCAGCCGCTCGTTTCGGGGAGGCCCGCGATGGTGATGCCTGCCCGCCACCCCGGTGCCGAGCCTCCTGGTGGTGGTGCGACGGCGTCGGCAGCGATCCCTGATCGGGTGAGCAGCCACGAGATCACCGAATTCGAGTTCCACATGTCGCCTGTCCCGTGTTCGTCCCGTCCCCATGTCAGGGCTGGTAGCGAGGGAACCAGATCGAGGACACGTTGCGTGGTGACGGGGTCGTCGGTCACGGTGTGGGGGCTTGCGACGGCT
>DATHUV010000123.1:0-25796 GCA_035461905.1 Acidimicrobiia bacterium
ATCATTCTGGATGCGCGCGACGGTTCCGACACTGGCGTAGGTCCCACGGAGCCGAGGTACGAGCAGCACGAGCCCATCGGACTCGCGCGAGGCAGCCACCGCCTTTGCCCCTTCATCGGTCTCGATCCGGAGCGTCACCACCATGTGCGGGAAGACCACACCGTTGCGGAGTGGCAGTACGGGGAGCGTCAGTTCTCGGGTATCAGCCATGAAGCCTCTTGTCTCTCACGATTGGAGCGTGTGCAACCGGTGATACGGTGCCCATATTCCACGCCGTCCTCTGAACCTGACACTAACCGGCTCAGATTGTTGCTGTGGCGACGGCTCAGTTCAGGCAAGGGCGTGCTCAGGAATGGGAGTCGAGGGCCTGCCCGAATGGTTTGTCAGCGCGCGAGGGAAGAGGCAACCCGTTCCAGGCCGGCTCGGACGACCTCCGATGGGGCGGACGCATGGCACACCCGCATGAAGCCCGGCTCGACGTTACGGCAGGCGGATCCGGGTGTCAGGTTGACGCCCGCCTGTTCCAGGATCCTTCGCCACAGGCGATCCTCCGCCTCCCAGGTGGGACTGTCGAGGTGATGTCGGAAGTCGGCGAGGAGGAAGATGCCGGAGTCACTGCCGATGGAAGGGACTCCCTGGGCCTCGAGCGTCGACCGGGCGACCTGATACGACCTCCCCAGCCGCTGGCGCAATGCGGCGAGGTACCGCGTAAACCAGTCCCGGTCGTCGAGCATCGACGCCATCAGGTGTTGGGTGTCGCCCGAGACCGCCGAGAAGTAGAGGTGCTGCATCAACACGTCGTGCACGGTCCTGTTCGAGGTGACGGCCACACCACCGCGCAGGCCACTGGAGGCGAAGTCCTTCGAGAACGCCCAGATGAAGTGGACGTCGTCGGGGATGCCGCCGAGCATCGATGCGGCTGACCGGAACGGTGTGTCACCGTGGATCGACAGCCCGTAGACCTCGTTCATGATGATCGGCATGCCGCGCCCACGCGCCCAGTCGATGGAGCGGCGCACCTCGTCGTCGGTCAGGGTCCTCCCGAGCGGGTTCGACGGATTCGTGAGCAGCAGCGCCCCGATCGGGACTGCCGATGTATCGGCAGCCGAGGTCAGGACGTCCTCGGTGATCCGGAAGTCGCCCTCGGACCGGGTGTGTGCCGGCACCGCCCGAAGGCGTGCACGCGCCTCGATGTCGTTCCAGTAACCCGCGTAGCTCGGAGTAGGAATCAGCACTCCCCCTCCGGGGTCCACCAGCGCCCAGGCGAGCGCCTCGACGACGGAGCCTGCACCGGCCATGACGACGATCGAATCCGTGTCGACCTCGCACCCGAACAGGTGATCGCCGAGGAAGCGGGCGAGCGCCGTACGGAGAGCGAGCGAGCCTCGCATGTCCTCGTAACCGAAGGCTGACGGTCCGACGTTGCGGACCGCGTTGGCCTTCTCGGAGATGAGGTCCCACATCAGGTGGTTCTCGGCGACCGCCAGGCACAGGTAGTCCGGGTCACGCGGCGGCGCCGATCGATGGATGTGCTCGACGATGTAGGGAGCGATCGTGGACTCCGTGACCATCCGCCGTGCCCGCTCCGAGACGCCGCCGCTGTCGGGTGAGCCCACCATGCCGACACGATAGACGGCGGACATTCGCGCTGGAGGGCGGCCGAGGCAGCCGTTTAGGATCGTGCGATGCCCGAATCACCCGCCACCAGTCCCGTCGCCGACGGTTTCGACGTCGACTATTCCGACCTGAGCGCGGTCTTCATCAACTGCACGCTGAAGCGGTCGCCGGAGCTGTCCCACACCGGGGGGCTGATCGACATTTCCGAGGCGGTCATGTCCGCCAACGGGATCACAACCGAGATCATCCCCCACGCGCCGCGAGGAGGCGGCTCTCTGGAACCTTGACCCAGGCCGCGACCATGTCGAGACTGCGAGTATGCCGTCCAACGAGATCGACACGTACTTGGGCAACCTGGACGAGCCTGCGAGAAGCACGCTCGAGGACCTTCGACGGGTGATCCTCGACATCGTCCCTGACGCTGAGCAGGGCATGTCGTACGGGGTTCCCGCATTCAGGAGCAACGGCAAGGCAATCGCAGGTTTCGCCGCATACAGGAGCCACCTCAGCTACCTCCCTCACAGCGGCACCGTCCTCGAGACGCTCGCGGCAGAGGTGTCCGGGTACGCCACGTCGAAGGGGGCGCTCCAGTTCCCGATCGACTCCCCGCTCGACCGTGATCTCGTCGCGAAGCTGATCGCCGCACGGCAGGGCGAGATCTCGGGCAGTTGATCGGGTACGAGTTGCTCCTCTCGGAGCGTTCCCGGAAGCCCCTCGCACGCTCGACGTGATTCTGCTTGCACATCGAATTCGATTCGATAATCTACAACCATATGGTTGTAGATACTCTGGACGAACGAAGGACGGACCAGTTGTTCCATGCGCTCGCCGACTCGACGCGGCGCGACATCGTTCGGCGAACGATGCACGGCGATCACTCCGTGTCGGCCCTCGCCGGGTGTTACCCGATGAGTTTCGCCGCCGTCCAGAAGCACGTCGCCGTGCTCGAACGCGCTGATCTCGTCACGAAGCACCGGCGGGGCCGCGAGCAGATCGTGCGCTGCAACATCGAGACCATCCGAACCGCCAACCATCTCCTCGAGCAGCTCGAGGATCTGTGGAGAAGCCGCATGGACCGATTCGGCGAAGCCCTCGCCGACCCAACCGAAGGAGACGACAGATGACCGTTGCCAGCGTCCACAAGGACACACAGGCCCTGACCATGAGCATCACGGCGAACTACGACGCACCCATCGACCGCGTGTGGCAGCTGTGGGAGAACCCTCGCAAGCTCGAGAAGTGGTGGGGTCCGCCCGAGTATCCCGCCACGTTCGTCGACCACGATCTCACCGAGGGCGGAACCGTCACCTACTTCATGACGGGTCCCGAAGGCGATCAGCCACGCGGCTGGTGGCGTGTGCTCGCCGTCGAGGCGCCGCGGCACCTCGAGGTCGAGGATGGATTCGCCGACGAGGCCGGGAACCCGAACACGGAGATGCCGTCGATGACCTTCCGGGTCGATCTCAGCGAGCAGCCAGACGGCGGCACCAGGATGATCATCAAGACCACCTTCCCGTCGCTCGAGGCCATGGAGCAGATCCTCGCAATGGGTGCGGAAGAAGGCATGATCGCGGCAATGGGACAGATCGACGACCTCCTTGCGGCCGAGGTCGCCCCGACGTAGACCCTCTGTTCTTGCGTAACTCACGTCCTCTCCGGGGGTCGTGAGTTACGTAAGAACGGGGAGGTGGCTCCTGGCGGTTCAAGAATCCAGGGGCAAGGTGCGCACCAAGTGGGTAGCGTTGCTGCTCACCGCGCCGAGTGGCGCGGGGCTGGTCCAAGGAGGAACAACGCGATGATCATGTCGGTCGCACACGCCCCGGTCGGTGAGGCCACCTATGCAAACGTCTTCGGTCACTGGTCCGACCTCGTCGTCGGGGACCGCCCGGACGGTCTCGTCGACTGCTATCTGCTCCAGACCGACGGCATCGTGCAGATCTCGGCGATCTGGACGAGTCGTGAGCACCATGATCGGGCCGTCCACGAGGAGGCCAACCATCCCGGGTACTCGGTCTTCGAGGCGTCAGGGGTCGCTTGCACCCACACGGTGTACAACGTCGTCGGTCGTGTGAAATAGGGAGTCTGCCGTTAGCTCACCCAGACCCAGATCGGTTTCGGGCTAGGGATTGATCGCTGGAATGATGTGCCGACCGTACGCCTCGAGGGTCTCCTCACGTTGGTCGTGCATGAGGTAGATGCCGAACTGGTCGACCCCCATCTCCTTGAGCAGCGCCAGCTTCTCGATGTGATCCTCGACGGGCCCGATGACGCAGAACCGATCGACGATGTCGTCCGGGACGAATGACGTGCTCGGGTTCCCTGATTTCCCGTGGTGCGCGTAGTCGTAAGCCTCGCGCTCCGCGATGTAGTCGGAGAGCGCAACCGGCACCATCGTCTCGTCGGTTCCATACCGATTGACCAGGTCCACGACGTGGTTGCCGACCATGCCACCGAACCACCGGAGCTGCTCGCGCTGGTGCTCGAGGTCGTCCCCGACGTAGGCGGGTGCAACGACGCAGATCTTGATGTCGTCGGGTTCCCTGCCCGCCTCCACCGCCGCGTCGTGGACCGCTTTCATCGTCCATTCGAGGATCTGGGGATCCGCGAGCTGCAGGATGAAGCCGTCTGCGTACCGCCCCACCGTCGCCAGCGCTCGTGGACCGTAGCCCGCTCCCCACATCGGCAGGTCCCAGCCCTCGTCGACCCACGGGATCTTGATCTCGAGCCCGTTGTAGACCACCGACTCGCCCGCGACAAGGCCCTTGATGATCGCCATCGCTTCGACCATGTTTGCGAGCGTCCTGGGTTCGAAGCCGATGTACCTGAGCGCGGAGTCGCCGCGCCCCATGCCGCAGATCGTCCGTTCACCGAACATCTCGTTGAGCGTGGCGAACAGGGAAGCCAGGACGGTGGCATCCCGTGTACCGGGATTCGTGACCATCGGGCCGACCACCATCCGCTCGGTGCTCGCAAGGATCTGGCTGAAGATGACGAACGGCTCCTGCCACAGCACGTGCGAGTCGAACGCCCACGTGTACGTGAAACCATGACCCTCGGCCGCCACGGCGAGCTCGATCACCTTGTGCGAAGGTGGATCCGTCTGGAGTACGACACCGAAGTCCATCAGATCAGGTACTGACTCGTCGAACGGGACAGATACTCCCCGTCACCGGGGGCACCGTGGTACTCGCCATCGGCGATCAGCACCCTTCCCCTCGAGATCACGACATCGATCGAGCCCGAGATCTCCTTCCCCTCGTAGCAGCTGTAGTCGACGTCCATGTGGTTGTGCTCGACCGACATCGTCCGGGTGGCGAGCGGGTCGAGGACGATGATGTCAGCGTCAGAACCTATGGCGATCGTGCCCTTCCTCGGATAGAGCCCGAACATCTTCGCCGGGGTCGTCGCCGTGACCTCAACGAACCGGTTCAGGTTGAGGTAGCCCTCGGCCACGGCACCGTCGTAGAGCAGCTGCATTCGCTCCTCGACACCGGGCAGGCCGTTCGGGATCTTGGTGAAGTCGCCCTCACCGAGGCGCTTCTGTGTACCCAGGGTGGGGTGATCGTTCATGCAGAAGGGGCAGTGGTCAGTCGAGACGACCTGGAGGTCGTTCGTCGCAAGCCCCTGCCACATGGCGGCCTGGTGCCCCTCGTCCCAGTTGCGGACCGGGGTCGAGCACACGTACTTCGCACCTTCGAACTCGGGCTCCCTCAGGTTGTTCCATCCGAGGTACAGGTACTGCGGGCAGGTCTCGCCGAAGACGTTGAGGCCGCGGTCTCGCGCCGCGGCAACCTCGGCGACGGCCTCCTTCGCCGACATGTGCACGACGTACAGCGGCGCTCGGGCGAGCTCGGCGTAGGCAATCGCCCGGTGGGTTGCCTCGGCTTCGGTGACCGGGGGCCTGGTGACCGAGTGGTGGATCGGGTCCGTCTCACCACGGGCGAGGGCTTGGTCTCGAAGGACGTCGATCACGATGCCGTTCTCGGCATGCATCATGATCATCGCGCCGTTCTCGGACGCCTTCTGCATCGCCATGAAGATCTGGCCGTCGTTCGAGTACAGCACCCCGGGATACGCCATGAAGAGCTTGAAGCTCGTCACGCCCTCACCCATGAGCGTGTCCATCTCGGCGAGCGTCTGCTCGTTGACATCGGACACGATCATGTGGAAGCCGTAGTCGATCGCGGCGTTCCCCTCGACCTTCGCCATCCACTGGTCGTATCCCGAGACCATGGACTCGCCGATGGTCTGGACGGCGAAGTCGATGATCGTCGTCGTGCCGCCCCACGCAGCCGCCCTCGTGCCTGACTCGAAGTTGTCCGATGCATACGTCCCACCGAATGGGAGCTCCATGTGGGTGTGGACGTCGACACCACCTGGCATGACGTACTTCCCCGTTGCATCGATGACCGTTCTCGCGCTCGCCTCGGCTGCGGCCCGCGAGAAGTCGGCAAACAGACCGTCCGCGTCCCTCGCGTACAAGGCGACGACCTTGCCTCCGTCGATCAGGACGTCCGCCTCCATGATCTCGGTCGCCGTGACGACGGTGCCACCTTCGATGAGCATCCTTGCCATGTTCGCCTTACCTCCTGGGCCTGATGGAACCGATGGTCAGTCGACCACCTCGTGAACCGCGTCCGAGAGCATCCGAAAGCCGTCCGCAGCCTCCTCGGACGTGATCGACAGGGGCGGCGCGATTCGCAGCACGTTGCCGTGAAGTCCACCCGAACCGATCAGGAGACCGCGCCGCCTGGCCGCCTCCATCACCTGCTTCGTCGTCGAGACGTCGGGATCGGTCGTAGCCGGAACGACGAACTCGACACCGAGCATGAGGCCCTTGCCCCTCACGTCACCGATGTTGGGAACCTCCTCGGCGAGACGATCCAGGTCCATGCGCAACTGACCACCCACCTTGCGTGCGTTCGTTTGAAGGTCGTTCCTGATCAGGTAGTCGAGGTTGGCGAGCGCGGCCGTGGTGGCGAGGGGGTTCCCACCGAAGGTCGAGATCGAGTTCGCGGGGATCGCGTCGATGATGTCCGCCCTCCCGACGACACCGGCGATCGCGACCCCGTTCCCGAGACCCTTTGCGAAGGTGATCAGGTCCGGCGTGACGTCGTGGGCCTGGTATCCCCAGAAATGCTCACCGGTGCGCCCCCACCCCGTCTGGACCTCATCGGAGATGAAGAGGATCCCCTGCTCGTCGAGCACTTCCTCGAGTCCGCCGTAGAACCCGTCTGGTGGGGTTGCGAAACCCCCGACCCCCTGGATCGGCTCCGCGATGAGGCATGCGACCTGCCCGGAAACCGCAATCCGCAGCAGATCCCGCAGGTCGTCCTTGCACGCCTCGATGTAGGCCGCATCGTCGAGGTCCTTGAACGGGCTCCGATACCGATACCCGGACTGCACGTACACCGTGTGGAACGGCGTGAGCTGTGTCGCGCTCCACGCCCGGTTCCCCGTGACGGCCACCGCCGAATGTGACTTCCCGTGGTAGCTGTTGCGCATCGCCAGGACCTGGTTCGACTTCCGGTACTGGGTCGACATCATCAGGGCGGCATCGTTCGCCTCCGTACCGGAATTCGTGAAGAACACCTTCGCGTCAGGGATGCCGGACAGGGCTGCGATGCGTTCCGCCAGCTCGATCTGGGACTCGATCAGGTACAACGTCGAGGTGTGCAGCATCCTGCCAGCCTGCTCGCGGATCGCCTCGACAACCTCCGGGATCCTGTACCCGGACATCGTGGTCAGGATGCCCCCGAACATGTCGAGGTATCGGTTTCCCTCGGCGTCGACGACATGGCGTCCCTCGCCATCGACGATCGAGATCGGTTCTTCGTAGTACAGCGCGATCCAGGACGGGAGGACCGCCCTGTGCCGCTTCAGGAGCTCATCGTGGCGTCCCATGTCACGGAGCGACGAGGTCGTCGTACGCGTCGGGTCTGCGGTCCCGGTAGAACGCCCACTGCTTTCTCACCTCGTCGATCTTGTCGAGGTCGAGGTCCCTGATCACGAGCTCCTCCTCGGTGTCGGAAGCCTGGTCCCCCACGAACTGGCCCCTGGGATCGACGAAGTAGGACGACCCGTAGAAGTCGTTGTCACCGTAGGGCTCGGTGCCGACCCTGTTGATGGCCCCGATGTAGTACTCGTTGGCGACGGCGGCGGCGGGTTGCTCGAGGTTCCACAGGTACATCGACAGTCCCCGGCTCGTGGCCGAAGGGTTGAAGACGATCTTGGCGCCGTTGAGGCCGAGGGCCCTCCAGCCCTCCGGGAAGTGGCGGTCGTAGCAGATGTACACGCCGATCCGTCCGACTGCGGTGTCGAACACCGGGTACCCGCCGTTTCCCGGCCGGAAGTAGAACTTCTCCCAGAAGCCCTTGACGTGCGGGATGTGCTGCTTGCGGTACTTCCCGAGGTAGGTCCCGTCCGCGTCGATCACGGCAGCCGTGTTGTAGAAGACGCCGTCGTCCTCCTTCTCGAAGATGGGCACGACGAGGACCATGCCCGTCTCGCGGGCGAGGGCCTGCATCCTCGTCGTCGTCGGACCGTCCGGGATCGGCTCGGCATAGTCGAAGTGCTCGTTCTCCTGCACCTGGCAGAAGTACGGTCCGTAGAAGAGCTCCTGGAAGCACATCACCTTGGCGCCTTGTTCCGCGGCGCTTCGGGCATACGCCTCGTTGCGCTCGATCATCGACTCCTTGTCACCGGTCCACTCGGTCTGGACGATGGCGGCTCTCACGACGTTGGCCACGATGACTCTCCTCCGGTCGGTGTAGACAGGTATGTGAGCGGATCGATGCGCACATGTCCAGTAAACCTAGCTCCGCGTCGCCCAGCCTGCCGGGCGGATCCGGTGTGGTCATCCAGACGACAGTTCAATGGATGTTGACCCAGTGGCGGAGCGCAGGTACCATCCGCACGTGAAGACTTCAACTGTTCTTGAACCGACCGACCTGGCCACCCGGGCCGAAGTGCTGAAGGCGATCGCTGACCCCACCCGGATCGAGATCCTCGAGATGCTCTCGCCACAGATCCGATGCAACTGCCACTTCCAGGAGCAGCTCGACCTTGCGCCAAACCTCCTGTCGTACCACCTGAAGGTGCTCCGTGAAGCGGGCCTGATCGTCGGTACCAAGCGGGGCAGATGGGTCGACTATGCGTTGACGGACAATGCCGCCGAGTTGATCGCATCCGCGCTCCCCGAGGGTCTTCGTCCGTGACCGCATCCGAAGGAGTCAGGGCCGACGAGGCCGTGATCGGACGCCTCTCCACGCTCGACCGATATCTCCCTGTCTGGATCGGGCTCGCGATGGTCGGAGGGCTGCTGCTCGGAAGACTGATCCCGGACCTCAACGACTGGCTCGACGCCGTCAAGATCGGAAGCGTTTCACTCCCGATCGCGCTCGGACTCCTCCTGATGATGTACCCCGTCCTTGCGAAGGTGCGCTACTCGAAGATCGGCGATGTCGCCACGGACCGCACGCTGATCAGCCTGTCCCTCGTCCTCAACTGGATCGTCGGGCCCGCCCTCATGTTCACGCTGGCGTGGCTGCTCCTGCCGGATCTCCCCGAGTACCGAACGGGCCTCATCATCATCGGTCTCGCCCGCTGCATCGCCATGGTCCTGATCTGGAACGACCTCGCATGCGGTGATCGGGAGGCGGCCGCGGTACTCGTGGCGATCAACTCGGTCTTCCAGATCGTCGCCTATGCCCTGCTCGGATACTTCTACCTGGAGTTGCTCCCCGGTTGGCTGGGACTCGACACGGCAACCCTCGACGTCTCGATGTGGGAGATCGCGAAGATCGTCCTCATCTTCCTCGGCATTCCCCTCGTTGCAGGCTTCCTCACCCGCCAGTGGGGTGAGCGCACCAGGGGCGCGGAGTGGTACGAGACGACGTTCATTCCAAGGATCGCCCCGTGGGCTCTGTACGGTCTGCTCTTCACCGTGGTCATCTTGTTCGCCCTCCAGGGTGAGGCCATCACATCCCAACCCCTCGACGTCGTGCGCATCGCCCTTCCGCTGCTCGCGTACTTCCTCCTCATGTGGGTGATCTCGTTCGCCGTCGGGCTGCGCCTCAGGATGACGTATCCGAAGAACACGACGGTTGCGTTCACGTCGGCGAGCAACAACTTCGAACTCGCCATCGCTGTTTCGATCGGCGTGTTCGGCGTCACCTCCGGCGAAGCGCTCGCAGGTGTCGTGGGACCACTCATCGAGGTACCTGTCCTCGTGGGTCTCGTCTACGTGGCGCTCTGGGCCCGCCATCGCTTCTACCCGTCGGACCTCTCCACCCTCCCCTGAGTAACACCCTCATACCGCTCGCTCGACTGGTGGTCGCAGAATGTGCCCGTTCGCGTTTCTCCCCTGTTGGGGGAGATGCCCGGCAGGGCAGAGAGGGGATGATGTTGTTTCCCACGTTGGCTTGAGTCGGTGGCCTGCGGCCCTCTCTGCGTCGCTTCGCTCCGCGTCTCTCCCGCGGGGAGAGACAGGAAGGGTTGCCCTCTCTGCGTTGCTTCGCTCCGCGCCTCTCCGTCGGGGAGAGACGAAGGATGGTGCGCACCGTCGGGCGCTGCACAGTCAACCGAGCGAGGCCCGCCTCATGGTCATGGCGTTGACAGCCACGACGATGGTGGACACCGACATCAGGATCGCACCCACGGCAGGCGACATGACGATTCCGGCAGAGATGCCGACACCTGCGGCGAGCGGAATCGCAACGACGTTGTACCCGGTCGCCCAGACCAGGTTCTGAACCATCTTCGACCGAGTCAGCCGCGACAACCGCAAAGCCCTGGCGACGCCGAGTGGATCGTCATCGACCAGTACCAGATCGGCCGACTCGAGGGCCACGTTGGTCCCAGCCCCGATCGCTACTCCGAGATCGGCCTCGAGCAGCGCGGGAGCGTCGTTGATCCCGTCGCCGACGAACGCGACGCGACCTTCCCGATGGAGGTCCCGAACGATCCTGGCCTTCTCGTCGGGTCGAACCCTCGCGAAGTACCGGTCAATGCCGAGCTCGGACGCGACAGTCCGGGCCACGGCTTCGGCATCGCCCGTGATCATCACCGGCCTGATGCCCATCTCCATCAGTTCCGCAATGGCATCCCTCGCCTGGGCCCGTACCTTGTCCGCGAGAGTGATCACCGCAACAACTTGCCCGCCCCGCCCGAGCGCCACCGGTGAGTCTCCCCTCTGATCGGCCTCTGCCAAGACGTCTCGGAGACGCTCGTCGAGAGCCTCGAGGTTTGCGTCGATCCACTCGGGCTTCCCCAGGGACCATTCCACGCCATCTACCGTGCCGGTGATCCCCTCACCGGCAACCGCCCTGACCTCTGTGGCCGTTACCGCCTCACCTTCGAGCTCGGCAGCGGCCTCGGTGATGGCCGCTGCGATCGGGTGCTCCGAGTTCTGTTCGAGGGCACCAGCGATCCTGAGCGCTTCATCGTCATCTACCACTGATGCAACCGCAGAGATCCCGAAGGTTCCCTCTGTGAGAGTCCCTGTCTTGTCGAAGGCGACCAACTGGATGTCCCTGCCGCGTTCGAACGCCTCCCGGTTGCGCACCAGAACCCCCGTTTGTGCGGCCATTCTCGTCGCGTTCGCCGTCACCAGCGGGATGGCCAGACCCAGGGCGTGCGGGCAGGCGATGACCAGGACCGTCACCATCCGGGTCACCGCGAACGTCGGATCGTCGTCGATCGCCAGCCAGATGAGCAAGGTCGGCACTGCCACTCCGATCGCGATCACGGTGAGCCAGAACGCAGCTCGGTCGGCGAGTGCCTGGTATCGACTCCTCGACGTCTGGGCCTCGTCGACGAGGCGCATTATCTGGGAGAGCGCGGTGTCGTCGCCGACGCGGCTCACCTCGATGGTCACGACCCCTTCGCCGTTGATCGATCCACCCACCATCTCGGACCCCGGTTCCTTCCCGACCGGCTTCGACTCACCTGTCAGAAAGGCCTCGTTCACGAACGTGCGGCCCTCGATGACCACGCTGTCGATGGGCACTTGCTCGCCAGGTCGTACGACGACCCGGTCACCGACCTCGAGACTGGCGACCTCCACTTCGGAGGTCGAACCGTCAGGACGAAGGAGGTGCGCGGTGTCCGGAACGAGCGTCGAGAGCTCGTCGAGCGCAGACGACGCGGACCGGACGGAGCGCATCTCCATCCAATGCCCCAGCAGCATGATGTCGATGAGCGTCGCCAGTTCCCAATAGAACGGATCACCGGGAAAACCCAGGGTCACGGCGATCGAGTACCCATATGCAACGGTGATGGCGATCGCGATGAGCGTCATCATTCCCGGTGTGCGAGCCTGCAACTCGCGGAGCGAACCCTTCAGGAACGGACCACCGCCGTAGAAGTACAGGATCGTGGAGAGGATCGGTGTGACCAGTTCCGAGCCCGTGAAGGCGATCGCTTCGAAACCGAACCAGTCCTGGATCGACGTCGAGAAGTAGAGGATCGGGACCGTGAGCAGCACGCTGATGAGCAGCCGATCCCGGAACATCTCCGGAGAATGGCCCTCATGCTTGTCATGGCTTCCCGAACTGCCCCTGCCCGTGTCGTGATCTCCGGTCTGGCGGTCGTGCATGTCGTGCATCACGGATATCCCTCGGACCGGAACCGGGTCGTGGACGTATCATCCGCCACCATGAGCACCCGGAGATCCACTTGATTCGCAGAAACGCAACGTGGATCGCGATCGCGGGACTCCTCGTGGTGATGGTCGTCGCCGTCGTGGCGTTCGGATCCGATCCGACCGAGCCCGACGCTGGCACTGGCATTCCTGTCCAGGATCCGGACCTCGTGGCTGCGGGGGAGGTGGTGTATCAGGCTTCCTGCGCGGCGTGTCACGGTACGGACCTTCGAGGAACCGAGATTGGTCCATCGCACCTGTCGGTCGTTTATGAGCCGAACCACCACGGCGACGCAGCATTCGTCCTCGCCGCTGTGAGAGGCGTGACCGCACACCACTGGAACTTCGGCGACATGGCACCCGTGCCCGGTCTCGGCCAGGACGACCTCGCCGCTGTTGTCGCCTACGTCCGCGAAAACCAACGCATCCATGGATTCGAGCCGTACCCGCCCTGATGACGGACAGGGATTCTGTGCGATCGAGGCGCCAACAGCGTGGTCCGGGATCGGGGTGACAGGGTCGAGCCTGGTCATTCTGGCCCCAGCCGTGCCACTGCCACACTTGAGCGCCAGTGCCCTTCCGGAGGCGACATGATGACGGCCATGGATGTTCACGGCGAGCATGGCATCGGATCGTACCCGCTCGATCCAGTCGTGTCCGAGCCGAACCTCTTCGTCAACGACGCAGACCACACTTTCGGTACGCCGGGTGAGCAACATCGGGTCAGCGGATGCTCGTCACGAAGCGCTGGAACATCGAGGACGCCGCCTCGGTGATCGGCGCGGCATGGCCGAAGCAGGCGACCTCGAATTCGTGCTCCGCCAACCTTCGCAGGCTCTCGTCGAACTGCGGTGTCGCGCGGTTCATCCATCCGCGCCTGATCTCCCCGCCCCTGGACCTCGTCGCTGCGTCACCGACGAACATGACGCCGCCACTGCGATCCAGGAGGAAGCTGACATGTCCCGGTGTGTGCCCGGGAGTCCCGATGACGGTGAGGTCCTCGGGAAGATCGTCGATCGGTCCTGGCGAGACGCGATGGTCCTCATCGACCGGGGTGGCACGCGGCATGAGCCGGAACACGGGCCTGATGACCGGCATCCTGTCGACGAAGGGTGGGAGCGTCACGGGGACCTCGCCCTCGACGGCGGGCGCGTCGCCTGTCGAGGCGTAGACCTCCGCACCCGAGCCGCCACGGATGCGCGCAAGGCCGCCAACATGGTCGATATGGGCGTGCGTGATCAGGACCGCCCTCACGTCGAGGATCGATCGGCCGATCCCGTTGAGGCCCTTCTCGATTGACCCATGGAACCGCGGGAGGCCTGCGTCGATCAGGACCACCCCACCGTCGCCGTCGATGATGAACGAGTTGACACCCTTCGACACCTGATACACGCCATCGACGATCCTCACCATCGGGGAACCGTACCTCCTCCCTGCGCGCAGGGCAGCCGGCTGGCACCGCTGCGGCACCGCCGGTGTTCGTAGTATCCGACGATGCGCACCGAGTACCGCCCCACAGCGATCGCCGTGGGCGCCCTCGCTGTGTTCTTCGGCTTGTTCATCGTGGGCGGCGCCATCGGTTGGTGGACCCCCGCACCGAACGAGCAGGCGGTCGGCGAGATCTCCCGATGGTGTGAACGCGTCCAGGGGGGCATCATGCGCGAACCGGTGAACACGCTCGGCAACCTCGGGTTCGTGGTGTCGGGACTCGCGATGTTCTTCGTGCTCGCTCGCGACACCATGCGAGGCATCACACGGCGAAACCGCTTCATCGGCAACCAGCCGGTCGCCTTGTTGTACGCCTCAGCAACGGTGTTCCTCGGACCCGGCTCGATGGTGATGCATGGCAGCCACACGTTCTTCGGCGCCTGGATCGACAACGTGTCGATGGTTGCCTACATCCTCGTGCCATGGGTGTTCAACCTCGCAGCGCTCGGGAGGTGGCGGGATCGGACGTTCTTCGCGGTCTACGGCTCGGTGCTTGCGGCCTACGCCGTTGCGTACTGGGCCTTCGGTCGCGATCTGGGGATCGGGCTCGATCTCTTCGGGCTGTCCATTGCCTTGTGGATCATCTCGGAGGTCCTCTACCGCTTCTGGTCAACCCGTATGCGATACCTCTCGGGATTGGTCGGGTTCGTGGTTGCGCTTGCCTTCGGCATCACACCGCTCGTGATGTTCGACGAGGCCAGCCAGTACTGGTGGGTGGTGCTGTTCTGGCTGCCTGCCCTGCTCGCCACGCACCCATCGACATCCCGACGCACCTACACGCCGTGGTTCTGGGCGGGTCTCGCGTCGTTCCTCCTGGCGTACGCCATCTGGACGACGGGTACCGACGATCATCCGTGGTGCCGACCCGACTCCCTCGTCCAGGCCCATGCCGTGTGGCATCTCCTCACGGCGCTGGCGACGTGGTGCTTCTTCCTGTTCCTGCGAACGGAGCGCAGCACGAACCCTACGCACCCGAGTTCGGACGTCTCCCTGGGGTCCACGGCTTCGTGATCAGGCGGGCGGCACGCTGGTAGGTGAGCCACGACCAACCCCAGCCGATCATGACGACCACGCGGCTCCGGAATCCGATCAGGTAGGCGATGTGGATCGACCACCAGAGCACCCATGCGATGAAGCCGGAGAACTCGAACCTCCCGAGGCGAGCGATGGCGGAGCTGCGACCGACCTGTGCGAGCGAGCCCTTGTCCTTATAGGAGAACGAGCCCCTCGGCCGTCCGACGAGGTCCTCACGGATCGCCCCGGCGACGAACTGGCCCTGTTGCACGGCGGCGGGAGCGACTCCGGGAACGATGTCGTCGCCCTGACGGACGTGCGCGAGGTCGCCGATCACGAAGATGTTCCGGTCAGGACCGATCGAGAGGTCGGGCTCCACGAGAACCCTACCGGAACGATCGAGGTCCGCCCCGAGGGTGCCGCCGAGCGATGAGGCCTCGACACCGGCAGCCCACAGAACACACGAGCTGTCGATGCGTCCGGCGCTCGTGTCCACGCCTGAGCCGTCCACGCTCGTCACCATCGTTGAAACCCTCACATCGACATGGAGCCGCTCGAGCTGGTGTTGTGCCTTCGCCGAGAGCCTCTTCGAGTAGGTGCCGAGGATGCGATCGGCGCCCTCGAGGAGGATCACCTTCGCAGAGGATGGATCGATCCTCCGGAAGTCCTGGGCCATGGTCCGTGTTGCGATGCCTGCGATCGCACCTGCGAGCTCCACCCCGGTCGGTCCCCCGCCGATCACGACGAAGGTCAGCAGGCGTCGGCGCTCGTCGGCATCATGGGAGCGCTCCGCCTCCTCGAAACGCAAGAGGATGCGCCGACGGATCTCGGTTGCGTCCTCGATGGTCTTGAGGCCGGGAGCGTGCTGCTCCCACTCGTCGTGTCCGAAGTACGAGTGGGACGCACCCGTTGCGAGGACCAGGTAGTCGAACTCGATGGGGCCGGACCCGGACACCTGCACCGTTCGCCGCTCGACGTCGACGGAGGTGACGTCGCCGAGGAGGACCCGTACGTTCGATTGCTTGCGCACGATCGACCGGATCGGGAACGCGATGTCGCCTGGGCTCAGACCTGCCGTCGCAACCTCGTACAGCAGCGGTTGGAACACGTGATGGTTGCGGCGGTCGACCATCGTCACGGAGACATCGGCGTCGGCGAGACCCTTGGCTGCTTCGAGGCCGCCGAACCCGCCACCCACGATGACGACTCTGGCGCGGGATTGCTTGGACACCGTCAGATGGTACGCAACGAGGACTCAGGTGATCACGGTGTGGCGGGACCGCTCACCGAAGGGTGCTCGGAAAGATCGCTCCATCGAGCTTGGAGGCCGCATCGGCGAGCCTCTTGTCATTCAGGTACTCCATCCGGTGATACCCCTCGAGATGCTCGATGGCCTTCTCGCGTGCTTCCTCGCGTGAGTCCGCCGTGTCCTCGTGCGTGCATCCTGGAATGAGGCGATCGCACACGAAGGTGAACATGGGCATCTCCTTCCGAGTCTCCGGTGGCGGTGAACACTACCGGATTGGATGCGTCCCGCCCAAGGGATCCTCCCGTCCCAGCACGATCAGGTGACGATCACCAGGGGGCAGTTGCGGGTCGGGTGCTCGACGACGGTCATGTCCTGGCCGTAGACCGAGTTGAGTAGGTCCGATCGCAGGACCTCCCTGGGCGTTCCCGTCGAGGCAAGATGCGCCTCAGCCATCATGACCACCCTGTCCGAGTAGTACGAGGCGGCGTTGAGATCATGCAGCACGGCAATGACGCAGGCTCCTTCGTCGGCAATACGGCGCACCTCCGCGAGCACCCTCTCCTGATGCGCGACATCGAGCGCCGTGGTCGGCTCATCGAGCAGCACGACAGGGGCGTCCTGCGCGAGGATGCGCGCCATCACGACCCTCGTCTGCTCCCCTCCGCTCAGCGTCGCGTAGATCCTGCCTGCGAGGTGATCCGTCTCGGTCCGCTCCATTGCCTCCCTGACCGCACGTACGTCCGCGCTCCGGGAGGCCTCGGGGTCGCTTCGATGCGGATACCTCCCCATCTCGACCACGGAGCCTGCCGTGAACGGGATGTCGCTTCGTCCGCCCTGACGCATGACCGCCCTCACACGGGCGAGTTCCCCAGGCGTCGCCGAGGCGGTGTCGAGACCGTCGAGCACCACCCTGCCCGGATGCGGTGCGAGATCCCCAGCGAGGACCCTGAGAAGCGTCGATTTGCCTGCACCGTTGGGACCGCATAGGGCGATCAGTTCACCTCGGCTCCCTTCGAGATCGACCCTGTCGACGAGCACGGCGCCATCGACTGCATAGGTGACGCCAACGGCGCTGAGGATCGCGTCAGACATCGCGCCTCCTTGTGATCAACCACAGGAACACCGGTCCTCCGACTGCTGCGGTGATGAGTCCGACGGGAATCTCGACTGGCTCGAACATCGAGCGGGCCGCGAGATCAGCGAGGACGACGAACACGCCCCCGCTGACCATCGACGCCGGCAGCAGGTACCGATGACCCTGGCCGACGATCGGGCGCATGAGGAAGGGAATCAGGAGACCGACGAATGACACGATCCCGACCGCTCCCACGGTGGCACCGACGGCGGCGCCGCACCCGATGAGCGTCATCGTCGTGACGAGCCCTGTGTCGACACCCAGGTGCCGTGCCTCGCTTTCGCCCAGTGCGAGGACATCGAGGCTGCGGGTAGCGGTCAGGAGGCCGATGGTCGCGATGAGGAGGAAGGGGACGGCGGTCGCGAACGTGCGCCACGTGGCACCGGAGAGGCTCCCGAGCAGCCAGAACTCGATGGGCGGGACCGAGGCCCGGTCCGATCCGAACACGATGAATCCCACCCACGCAGAAAGGGCTGCGCCGAGCGCAACACCCGAGAGGATCACCCTGGACGGGTCGATTGACGCCCGCCTGGCGAGTCGGCGGAGGGCGAACGCAGTGACGACCCCGGCGAGAACACCACCTGAGATCGCACCGCGTACCCCGCCCAGCGAGGCACCGATCGCCGCACCGATGGCGGCACCGGGTCCGATACCGAGAAGTTGGGGATCCGCGAGGTCGTTCCTGAGGAGGCCCTGCAACACCGCCCCAACGAGCCCGAGGCTCGCCCCGGCGGCGAAGCCGACGAGCACCCTCGGCATTCGGATGCCCCACACGACGGCCTCGGCTCGATCTGTGCCGTCGGTGAGACCGAGCTTTCCTGAGAGCACGCCGATCACCTCACCGAGCGAAACATCGACCGCTCCCGTTGCGAGCGAAGCGAACGCTGCGAGTAGTGCCACGAGCGACACCGATGGCCAGAACCACAGCCGTCTCGCCCTGTAGGGATCGGCTGATCTCAGCCAAGTGTCGTCACTCACCCGGCGATGATGGCATAGAGATCGGCGACGAACTCGGCGAGTGCCTGACCGGCTCGTGGACCGAGGTTGAAGAAGTACGCCTCTTCGTAAGCGAGGAACGCGCGGTTGCGGCCCGCAGGGGTCTCGGCGACGCCTGGGATCTCCAGGAGTGCATCGAAGCCGCCGAGGCTCTCGAGCCCGGACTCCGGGAGCACGATCACGTCGGGCGCGGCTGCGATGAGTGCCTCGGGCGTGACCGTGATGGGTCCCGTGCCGAGCTCGGCGCCCGCATCGATGGCTCCGGCACCCTCGATCATGGCGTTCGTCGGCAGGTCAGCCCCGAAGACGAACAGCAACGATGGCCCCCTGATGTACAGGAACACGACCCTTGGCTCCGATCCCGCCTCGTCCGCGGCCTGCTGTGCCGCCGCGATCTCAGCCATCACCTCCTCCGTGAGGGCCTGACCCTCCTCCTCGACACCGAGGATTCGTGCGACCGATCCGATCTTGGTCCCGACGCCGTCGAGGGTCGTCTGATAGGGAAGGATCACGACCGGGACACCTGCATTGCGCAGCTGCTCGATCGTCTCCGCAGGTTCGATCGTCTCGTCTCCGATGACCAGGGTCGGCTCATACCTGAGGACGGCCTCGGCGTTGAGCGCCTGGCCGAAGCCGACGTTGCCCCCGTCTGCCTTCAACCGTTCGGCATCGGGAGGGAACGTCGTCGTGATGTCCACGGCGACGACCTGGTCGCCGAGACCGAGGGAGAAGATGATCTCAGTGATGTCCCCGGTGAGGGACACGATACGCGACGTGTCGCCGATCTCGGTGGTCACGCCATCGGCGCCCGTGAACGTGCCATCGAACGGCGCCGTCGTCGAGGGAGCGGCCGTGGTCGGCGCAAGGGTCGTGGGCGCGACCGTTGCGTTTGTCCCCGGATCGACGCCTGTCGTGGTCGCGCCACCGGTTCCCGAGCATGCGACGGCGCTCAACACGCAGGCCGTGGCCAGGGCGACAAAGCGGAAACGCATCACGTCCCTGCCCGATCAGTCGCCAGGTCGGCGGAGCGCTGTGCAGCAAACACCGACATCACCCGATCGCCCGATATCACACGGAAGCCCGCCCAGATGAACAGCAAGCCGACGAGTTCGGTCACGTAGAGGACCTCGACGACGCCTGCACGTGCAAAACCGCCTCCTATCCCCGGCAGGATCGCACCGAAGGCGATCAGGACGTTCCCGAGCACGCGCGACGATGCATTCCCGAGTCTCCAGTATCGCCACGCCGACCAGATCGCTCCGCCGATGAGGAAGATGACGGCGTAGAGGTTCACCAACGGCGAGAAGAGCCTGACCCATGTCCATGCCATCACGGCTCCGGAGAGCCGGTTGTCCTCAACGAGATCGAACAGGATCGGCGTCGCAAGCACGAACGCCGCGGCGATCGAGACGTACGTGACCAACGCGATGGCGAGACGATCGGCCACGCGACGGGGCAACAGCAGGTATGCGGTGCCCGTTGCCAATGGCGCACCGCCGAGGAGGGCTCCTGCGATGTACCACGTCCGGAAGACCGCCTCGTTCCAGCCGAACAGCGTCGTCAAGGCCTCCGTGAGGGTGCCGAGTCCGTAGAGCGCAACACCGATCATCCACCACAGGAGATACCGCGCCGTCGGCTTCTCACGCCAGCGGAGGTACAGCGTCCATGTGAACGCCGCTGCGACGATGGTCGAGGAGATCGGGAGGTAATGGATCAGGTTCGTGTCCAACGAGCGCTCCTCCGATCAGAACCTCTGCGGGGTGCCTCGCCTCACGGGCACCCGACCCTGGCAGAGGCCATGATCTCGCAGAAGAACTCCCGCGTGACCTGCCAGCCAGCGTCCGTGAGGACGGCGTCACCCTCGAGGTCCGAGTACGCAGGATTTCCCGCGAACAGGAAGGCGTAGATCACACGTGCCTGATCACCGTCGATGCCGACCTCGTCCGCTCGGAGCTGGATCCCTCCAACGGCTTCTCCTGCTGCTTCGTAGGCGACAACGGTGTCCTCGAGTCCTGCGAGATCCGTGACGAACGGTGCCTTCTCCTCGAAGGTCGTCGTGCTGTCGAAGACGACCAGGTAGGCCTCGACGATCGCATCCACGTCCGCGTCCTCGCCCGGAACGACCGGAGCGGTCGGTATCCCAGCGGATGTGGTGGTCGTCGTCTCGGCAACGGTCGTCGTGGTCTCTGCGACGGTCGTCGTGGTCTCCGGCATCGTGGTCGTGGTCGTCGGGGCTGCCGTCGTGGTCGTGGTCTCGGAGTCCGCTCCGGATCCATTGTCGCTGCCACAGGCGGTCGCCACCAGGGCGACCAGTAGAACCGCGATCGCAAGGGTCGATCTCATGGGTTTCTCCTCAGTCAATGGGTCGAATCGTCCACGAACGTACTGACGATCCGAGGCGACAGCATGTCGGAAATCCCGACACGATGTCGGCGCTGGAGCCCATCCATCGGACCGGAGGCGTGACGTCGGTCGACGAACAGCTGGACGTGATGCCGGGTCAGTGGTCCGGGGTCTCGTCCGTGTCGAGGTACTCGAGGAGGGTCTTTCCCCTCGGCGATAGCTCGTATCCCGGTGAGTGGCTGATCGTCAGGCCGAGGGCCTTCAACTTGCGGACGTCATCCTTGAACGCGTCCTTGGCCAGCCCGAGCCCGTCGGCGAGGTCCTGCGCCCGGACATGGGGATTGGCCCCGAGGAGCCTGAGGGTCTGCACCGTCCAGGCTCCCCGCTTGGAGGCCCTGTCCAACCTGTCGAGACGGGATCGAAGTGCGGCGATGTCCGACTCCGACAGATCGGCATCCTCACGCAATGCCACGCGTGGGTCCGGGTCGAGGGGTCCCAGCTCGATGCGGTAGACATCACCGCTCTCCTTCGCGTGCAGGAAAGCCAGGAGATCCCCGAGGTCCGTGCCTGCCCTTCGCGCGTCCTCATCGGTGATCGCCGAGATCGGTATGACCTCGACCTTCTCGATGCGCAGCAGTCCGGCCCGGGTTCGGAGCGAGCCTCCCGTCCTGACCGTGGGACGGATCCATCGCCGGAAGGCGAGGTCGACGTCACCTGCGACGATTCCATCGAGGGTGGAGCGCTTCAACAACATGCCGGCCAAGGCTATCGACGCGATGAGGGCTCGTCATTCCCGGTGGGCGAGACCGTGTCGATTGCGGGTGAGGTGGGAGCGGGCGTGGGCGATCGCGTCGTCGAGGTCACTGAAGAGGTGGTTCTCATGAGCGAGTCTGTCGATCGCACCCACCTCCTTCATGATCCGGAGGTGATCCGCCTGCAGGCCCTTGATCAACACGGTGACGCCACGGTGCTCGAGTTCCTCGATGATCTCCCCGATCGCCTGGGCACCGGAGGCATCGAGCATCTGGAGGGATGGGAACCGAAGGATGACGACCTCGACATCCCCGACCTGCGTCAGTTCGGTGAGGAATCGCTGCACTGCTCCGAAGAAGAGCGCCCCATCGAAGCGGTACGAGACGATGTGGTCGCGGCGAAGGGCCGAGGCTGTGTCGGCGTCGATCAGCGGTAGTGGATCAGCGATGGGGGCAGACGTCCTGGCGAGCTGCCGGAGGGCCAGGAGCGCGGCCACCGCCATGCCGAACTCGACGGCGAGGATCAAGTCGAAGGCAATCGTCACGAAGGCCGTCACCGTGAGGACGATGCCATCGGACCTGGTGGCCCTGATGATGGCACCGACGTTGCCGAACTCGACCATCCTGACCGACGTGACCATCAGCACTCCTGCGAGGGCTGCGAGGGGTATCTGGGCGACAAGTGACGATCCTGCGAACACCACACCGATGAGGACGAGGGAGTGGACGATTGCGGCCAGGCGCGTGCGCGCTCCCGCCTTCACGTTGACGGCAGTGCGGGCGATCGCACCCGTCGCAGGCATCCCGCCGAACAGCGGGGAGACCATGTTGGCCAGGCCCTGGCCGAGGAGCTCACGATTGGGGTCATGGCGTCCGACACCAGCCATCCCGTCTGCCACCTTTGCGGAGAGAAGGCTCTCGAGGGATGCGAGGGCTGCAACGGCGAGTACCGCACCGAAGAGGTCCGAGATGAGGCCAGGCGAGAACATGGGAAGCGACGGCAGGGGAAGCGTGCTCGGCAGCTCACCGATGACCGGGACATCCGCCTGCGCCAGGACCGCGACCGCGGTGGCCGCGATGACTCCGAGGAGTGAGGCGGGTACGCCCCGGTGGATCCTCGGACCCACGACCATGATCACCACTACCAGGCAGGTCAGGCCGAGTGCCCACACGGTGCCGGATCCAGAGAGGGCGTCCCCGAGGGCACGAAGGGCGATGACCATCGTGTTCTCTCCCTCGGGCCTTGGTACACCGAGGGCGGCCGGGACCTGCTGGGCGAAGATGATCACGGCGATTCCGACCGTGAAGCCCTCGATCACGGGCCACGGTATGAAGACCAGATACCGACCAAGTCGTGCGATCCCTGCGAGCACGATGAGGACGCCCGCGAGCATGCCGACCATGAGCACGGCATCCACGCCATGGCGTGCGACGATTGGCACCAGCACCACCGTCATCGCTCCGGTCGGTCCCGACACCTGGACGTTGGATCCGCCGAATACTGCTGCGACAAGGCCCGCGACGATCGCCGTGATGAGACCGGCGGCCGCGCCGAGCCCCGAGGTGATCCCGAAGGCAAGAGCAAGGGGAAGTGCGACAACGCCGACTGTCACGCCAGCGATGACATCACCCTTCCACGTGTCGCTCAGGCCCGCGTAGTCCGAGCGACTCGGCACCCACCCGCGCCACCAGCGAGTGGTCGTAGCCGCCGGAGCGGTGTCGCCACCAGCGTCGCCTGGTTGTTCAGGCTCCTGACTGCCGTCCGTCACCCGGATACCTCGTCGGATTCCAAGCCCTCGAGGAGCTCACGGGTCTGTGCCAGCGACGCGATCAGGAACCTGCGCGCAACTCCGAGGAGATCGACGAGCAGGGGATCGGAGATCCCATAGATCACCGACGTGCCCTCCTTGCGGCTTGTCAACAGCCCTGCGCGCCGCAAGATCCCGAGCTGTTGCGACAGGTACGACGAATCGATTCCCACCTCTGGTTGGAGGTCGGAAACGGATCGTTCGCCCTCGACGAGCACCTCGAGCGCCCTGACACGTGCCGGATGGGCGAGAGCCTTGAAGAGGTCCGCCTTCGCCTCGTAGATCGGCGCACTGCCGTCCCCAGGTTCCGTCATCTCCACCACTCCCCAATGTCCGCTATTCCATAACCTAACAAATCTGTTGGATAACGGAGTTCTCTATGAGTCGCTCTTGTGCCTGAGCGAAGGCAGAGAGGGTTGTTGCCCTGACGGCTCCGACATGTCCTCGCGAGACGCCCGACGCGTCGTCGCAGAGGATGCCCGACGCGACGAGAATTGGAAGAACGACCGAGGGTGGACGCATGCCGGCGAACCTGACGCCCGCGTACAAGGCAGCGGAGGCGCGCTATCGACACGCCTCCGATCCCGAGGATCGGCTCGATGCGCTCCGTGGGATGCTGCGCGCCATTCCGAAGCACAAGGGAACCGAACACCTCCAGGCCGACATCAAGGCGAGGATCAAGGAGCTCTCCGACGAGCTCGCAGGCCCAAGGAAGGGAGGAGCGAGGACGGGACCAGCCACAGTCGTCAGGCCCGAGGGAGCTGGTCAGATCGCACTGCTCGGTCCGCCGAACACGGGCAAGTCCGCGCTCCACGCCAGGGCCACGGGATCACACGCCGAGGTGGGTGAGTACCCCTTCACGACGCAGTACCCGATGCCCGGGATGATGCCCGTCCACGATGTGGCAATCCAGCTCGTCGACCTGCCCCCGATCGCGGTAGAGCACCCCGTGCCGTGGATCAGCAACGCCCTGCGTCCCGCCGACGGATGCCTCCTCGTCGTCGATCTGAGCGAGCCCGACTGTGTCGAGCGCGTGCTGGCACTCCACGACCTCCTGTCCGAACGTCGCACTGAACTGATCGCGACCTGGCCCACTGACGGTCCCGAAGTGGAGGGTGGGCGGGACGTGTTCACGACGTTCCTCCCGACGCTGCTCGTGGCGGGCAAGGCGGACCGCCTGCCCGACCCGACGGAGGAGCTCGCCGTACTCGAGGAGCTCACCGGCGTGACATACCCCTTCATGGCGGTCTCAGCGCAGACGGGTCAGGGACTCGACGACCTCGCAACTTGGCTGTTCGACCATCTCGGCGTCGTCCGCGTCTACACGAAGATCCCCGGCAAGGACCCAGACATGGACCGCCCCTACACCGTGCGTGCCGGCGCCACGGTCGGCCACGTCGCGGAACTCGTCCACCGTGAGATCGCGGCCACACTGGCATACGCCCGACTGTGGAGCGACGATGGATTCGAAGTCCGACAGGTCGGAAGGGATCACATCGTCGACGACGGTGACATCGTAGAACTCCACGTCTGAGGCACGGTCCCCCGTGACCGACTCTCGCCTCCCTCGCCCCTCGCCCCCCTCGTCCCCCTTTCAAGGGGGACGGCAGAGGAGCGAAGCGACGATGCAGGGGGATCACCATCCGAAGACCGACGCCTCGGCCGGATCCCACTACGTTCTCGCAGGCTCGCAAACCCCCCTGGCTCACTCCGTTCGCCAGTCCCCCCTAAAGGGAGGACCTCTTCCGTCTGGGACCTCGAACCCCAGGTCGCAGGCAGCAAGCTGCTGATCACGCAGTGTTCGGACTCCGAGCTGAAAGAAGGACGAGGCGAAGGCCGGGGTCGGCTTGGTAGCGTGGGATGATGGCGAGCGATGTCCGTGTGGGGGTGCTGGGTCCGCTTGTGATCGAGGTGGGCGGCTCCGTTCGGGCGATCAGCTCGCCGTCGCAGCGCACGATCCTGCTCCGCCTCGCGATCGAGCCTGGGCATACCGCTTCGATCGACCAGCTCGTCGATGCACTCTGGCCAACAGGAGCACCGAAGAATCCACCGAACGCCCTCCGATATCACGTGTGGAAACTGCGCGAGTCGCTCGGTGACGCGAGCCTGATGGAGACCACGCACGACGGATACCGCCTCGTCATCGACGGAGACACCATCGACGCCCAGCGTTTCGAGACACTCACCGCTCGTGCCTCCTCGCTGGATGAACCCTCGCAGGCCCTCGCCCTCCTGGATGAGGCCCTCGCCCTATGGCGCGGACATCCGTTCACGGATGCCAGGGACGCCGAGTTCGCACAGGCCGAGATCCGCCGGTTGACCGAGGCGCACCGGATCGCGAGGGAGGGTCGCGCCAAGGCGCTCGTCGGCGTAGGCCGCTCCGCCGAAGCCATCCCCGAACTCGAAGGACTGCTGGAGGTGCACCCGTACAGCGAAGGTTCGTGGACGGCGCTGATGACGGCTCTGTATCGGGAGGGTCGACAGAGCGACGCTTTGCAGGCCTACCAGCGGGCACGGGCGGCGCTCGGGGAGGATCTCGGCCTCGAGCCGTCCCCGGAGCTGCGCGATCTCGAGGTACGAGTTCTGCTCCATGACGACCGGCTTGCTTTCCCGGTACCCGTCGCGAGCAACCTCCCGTCCGCACTCACGACATTCATCGGCCGGGGAGATGAGATCGCGGAGATCGACGCCAGGTTCGAGGCTCGCAGGCTCGTGACCATCCTCGGGGCGGGCGGGTCGGGAAAGACCCGGC
>DATHUV010000124.1:0-3303 GCA_035461905.1 Acidimicrobiia bacterium
AAACCGGCCGTAGAACTTGTGCTGTATGGCGAAGGCGCCCGAGACCACGACGACGCCTCGCGAATACTCCGGCTCAGAGCCATCAGCCGTACCCCACTCCGAGACTTGACTCCCATTCCCTTCCCATGGCGACCGGACGAAGGGGGACCGGACGAAGGGGAGGGCATCGTCGTCAGGGGATGCGACGATGCCGGCGTCGGCTTCGGGGGCCAGGAACGGATGTGAGTACCCGCCGGTCGGCCGTTCCACCGGTCGGGATTCCACGGGTCTGTCGGAGCTCAGGTTCTCGTCGACAATCTCGATGGGCATGAGAACCGTTCCGCGCAGGACGAAGGCATCGCTCGCCGGAAATGTGAATGGCATCGAGATGACCGTCAGCTCAGCCATCGTCCCTCTCCCGTGTCGGCCAGCGAACCGGCGTGGCGATCGGGTACGAGAGCGGTTGCCCCTCAACCTCCGCGTCCCACCACCCAACCTTGGCGAACGCTACCCGCGTGCGCGTCGCTGCGCAGGGTCACGGGCCGTTTTCGCGCTCCCGGAGGCTGGCTCCGGTCAGGAGGTCTTGGGCTGCTTGTCGCCAGGTGCGTTCGGGCGGCCCTTGGCAGCAGTCATGAAGATCGTCGCATGCCGTGCGCACAGCGGCTTGTCGTCATCGTCGTACACGACGGCGAGCCGGTCGCACTTCGAGCACGTATGGCGCACCTCGATGTTCCAGGTCGCTTCGCCGTTCACGGTGTCCCCCCTGAGCTGAGCCTGTCCGAACCCCGCCTCACCGTCGCATACCCGCCTGCGTCGAGGATCCGCTACCGGGTGCGGATCGTCGGGGAGACATGAAGACGGTCGCGTGGTGAGCGCACAGGGTCGTACCCGATGCGTCCACGACGAGCGCATCGCGGTGACACCAGGCGCAGGCAATCGACCCGGCGGCCTGTCGCACCGCAGCGGTGAGGTTGGTGGTGGTTTCCATGTGTGGATCATCGGCGCTTCATCGGACGGGGGCGAGCAGGATTTGTCGATGTTTCGTTTGACTAGTCAGGTTTCCATGTGCAGGGCGGCGCGGCCGCCTCTACCATCGCGGTGAACCCCGAGGAGGCCCCGCCGATGCAGACATACACCACCCCCGGCGCCGTGAGCGTTCCACCGAACGCCAATGTCGTCCAGCAACTCATGGTCAGGGCGGACGCCGCCCCGAACCATGCGGCGCTATCGTTCCGCAACGGCGATGCATTCACGAACGTTTCGACGCGCGAGGTGTGGGACACGGTCAAGGAGCTCGCGGCTGGCCTGATCGCGCTCGGTGTCAACAAGGGGGACCGCGTCGCGCTCCATTCCGCGACGCGCATCGAGTTCACGTACTTCGACTACGCGATCTGGGCAGCAGGTGCCGCCACGACGACGATCTACGAGACGTCGTCTGCGGACCAGGTCCGGTGGATCATCCAGGATTCCGGTGCGGTCGCCCTCATCTCGGAGAACGAGGGCACCATTGCGTCCTACGTCGAGGTCAAGGACGACCTGCCGGAATGCCGTCACGTCCACGTCATCGACGACGGCGCGCTCGCCACGATCTCGGCGATGGCGACCGACGAGTCCCGTGCCGAGCTCAAGCACCGCATCGACTCCATCACCCACAGCGATCTCGCCACCCTGGTGTACACGTCGGGAACGACCGGGATGCCGAAGGGGTGCATGCTCACCCACGGCAACTTCATCTGGGAGACCATGCAGGTCGACGACCAGATGGCCGAGCTGTTCACTGACGACAACCGGACCCTGTTCTTTCTCCCGTTGGCACACATCTTCGCCAGGCTCGCCCAAGCGGCATGCGTGACGAACGGCGTCCACATTGCGTACTCGTCGGGGATCCCGAACCTGCTCGAGGAGCTCCCGATGGTCAAGCCGACATGGGTGTTCTCCGTCCCCAGGGTGTTCGAGAAGATCTACAACGGCGCCAAGGCCAAGGCAGACGCAGACGGGAAGGGCTCCATTTTCGACAAGGCTGCCGGCGTCGCGATCGCCTACAGCCAGGGCATCGACCGTGGCAAGACGGGCCTGTCGACCAAGCTTCTCCACGGCGTGTTCGACAAGCTGGTGTACCACAAGCTCCGTGACGTGTTCGGTGGCGAGGTCCGCTACGCCATCTCAGGAGGCGCTCCGCTCGGGGCCCGGCTCGGGCACTTCTTCCGGGGCATCGGCATCGTGGCGCTCGAGGGCTACGGCCTCACGGAGACGTCCGCCGCCGCGACGGCGAACAAGCCGGCCGCGATCCGTGTCGGCACCGTCGGGCGACCGATCCAGGGCACCTCGATCGGCATCGCCGACGACGGTGAGGTCCTCATCAAGGGCCCGCACATCTTCGCCGGCTATTGGCGCAACGACCAGGCCACCTCCGACGCGATCGATTCGGACGGGTGGTTCCACTCCGGTGACGTCGGCGCCCTCGATGAGGAGGGCTTCCTCACCATCACGGGCCGCAAGAAGGAACTCATCGTCACGGCGGCGGGCAAGAACGTCGCCCCTGCGGTCCTCGAGGACCGGATGCGCAGCCACCCGCTCGTGTCACAGGTGATGGTGGTCGGTGACGCGAAGCCGTTCATCGCAGCCCTCGTCACCCTCGACGAGGAGGCACTGCCCGCGTGGGCCGCCGCCAACGACAAGGGGGATCTGGACGTGGATGCCCTCCGCAAGGACGAGGACGTCGTCGCCATGGTGCAAAAGGCCGTCGACGACGCGAACAAGGTCGTGTCGAAGGCCGAGGCGATCAAGACGTTCCGGATCCTCCCCTCCGACCTCTCCATCGAGGGAGGCGAACTCACCCCGACCCTCAAGGTGAAGCGCTCCGTCGTCGCATCGAAGTACGCGACGGTGATCGACGACATCTACGGCTAGCCCCCCTTCACGGCGGACGACACCATAGGTCCTCCCTTCAGGGGGACGGGCGAACGTAGTGAGCCAGGGGGTTCTCGCACAATCCCGTCTCTCCCCGCGGGAGAGACGCGGAGCGAAGCGACGCAAAGAGGGCCTTCCTTCCTGTCTTTCCCCGCGGGAGACGCGGAGCGAAGCGACGCAAAGAGGGCCGTAGATCACCGACTCACGCCCAACGCAGGAGGCGGTCGGCCCCGGCCGCGGGGTAGCGTGAGATCGAGAGTCGTACGACCCATGGAGGGTGCCCATGAACGTGATCCCCGCTCTGACAGACGAGATCGAGGTCCAGGCGGGGGCGACCGTGTCGAAGGTGCTCGTCAAGGATGGGCCTGTGCGCATGGTGCTCTTCGCCTTCGACGCTGGTGAGGAACTGACCGA
>DATHUV010000125.1:0-11175 GCA_035461905.1 Acidimicrobiia bacterium
GCAAGGATGTTCATCCTCGACGCAATGGCTGCGACGCTCGCCGAGCCACGCGCCGAACTCGCACCGACGGCGCCCAAGATCGAGGCGGTCATGGTCCCGAAGGACAAGATCGGCGAGGTCATCGGGCCGAAGGGCAAGACCATCCGTGAGCTCGAGGAGGAGACCGGCGCATCCATCGAGATCGACGATGACGGTACGGTGCGCGTTGGTGCACCGGACACGACGTCGTTGAACTTGGCCAAGGAGCGAATCCTGGCGATCGGCTTCCCTCCGGAGGTGAAGGTCGGTCAGGTGTATGACGGCGAGGTCGTGAACATCACCAAGTTCGGTGCCTTCGTCAACATCCTCCCGGGCCGCGACGGACTGCTGCACATCTCCAAGATCGGAGGCGGCAAGCGCATCGACAAGGTCGAGGACGTGCTCTCGCTCGGTGACAGCGTCAAGGTGATCGTGCGCGAGATCGACGATCGCGGCAAGGTCAGCCTCGACATGGAAGGCACTGCTTCCGGCACCGACGATGACTCCGTCGCCGAGGCTCCTCGCGCCGAGGCTCCTCGCGCAGAGCGAGAGGACAGCGACAGCCGTGGCAACGGCGATGGCGGGGATCGGAACCGCAACCGTGACCGCGGTGGAGACCGCAATCGGGATCGGGGTGACCGCAGCCGCGATCGACGACCCGAGCCGGTGGCCGCGGACAAGCCCGGACGCAAGGTCGTGTCGTTCGAGGACGACTTCGAGTCGGGCCTCTAGCAGCGAACCACTCCAGCGCTCGGCGATGGGTGGGTGATCGAGGATTGGGCCCGGGTACACCCCGGGCCCAACCTGCGTTTCCGGTCCCGTGCGGCGCTATGGGCCGCGCAGCTCCGTTGCGACAGGCGTGGATCGTGAGGCTTGCCAGTACGACTCCATGCGTTCGACGAAGGCCTTCGTCCGTTCGTCGTAGATCGTTGCACCGAGGGTGAACGCCTCGTGCCGGAGGCGTGGCGTGTGGTGGTCGATCAGAGCGATGAGGGTCGATCGCTCCCTGGGATCGGGACAGGACTCCGGTTTGTCGCTGATCAACCCACGGAGAACCGCGAAGTCGTGTTCCGTCCCGAGGGTCTCGCCGAGCGTCGCCAGTCGGGTGCCGTATGCGTGGAGGAGGTCCGGCCACAGGGGGGAAAGGGTCTCGACCTGGTACTGCAGGTACTTCACACGCTTTCGCCACTCGTGGAGGGTCTCGGGGTCCGGACTGCGCATCGCCCGATCGAACCCACGTCGGCCACGCCCGTGGACGCGTCGAAGTCCACCACGGATCGCCCGGAAGTCGTCCCTGATCTGCGGGCGGGCGCCCTGGGACCCTAGCCCGCCCCTTCCTGAGAACCGCGCACGAGCGGCATTGAGTGTCGTCGCGAGATCCGTCATCAGTTGGCGATCGTCGACGACCGTCGTTCTCAGCCTTCGGTGCTCGAGCCGGAGATACGACCGTGTCGAGGTGAATGCGTGTGACGAAACGGACGGTCCGAAGATCTCCTTGATCGAGGCGAGTGTGCGGAGGAGGACATCGGAATCCCTGACGGGGGCGAGATGCCTCGACACGTCGCGCAGGACGACGTTCTCGTTCCTGTAGACGTCGTATCCGATCTCGTCGCGAACAAGGCGCAGCAGTGCCCTCGCGCGCTTCATCGCCTTCCTCGCCTCATGGATCCCGCGGTCGATGTCGTCGGGATGGAGGAGGGCAGGGATCATGATGTCGAACTGATCGAGGGTGATCCTCACCAGGGCGCTACTGAGGCTCTCGTCGGGACCGAGGGTGACGTCCGCTTCGCGTGGGTGTGCCTGGACGGTGTCGATCCTGACGGAAACGAGGTGCAGTGGATTCTGTGTGGTCATGGTGACCGTGCCCAGCGACAGTCGGGCGAGCGGCTCCGAGGAGGTCGGGGAGCTACTCGAGAACGAATGTGAGCTTCATGTCGACTCGGAAATGGCTGATCGTCCCGTCGTCTGCGAGTTCCACCTTCTGCTCGGAGATCCATGCGCCCTTGATGCCGTCGATGGATTGCTGTGCCTTTGCGATGCCCTTGCGTATCGCGTCCTCGAACGATCCGGGGGAGGTGGATGTGATCTCGATCACCTTCGCAACTGACACCTGGGCACTCCTTTCGTCGGATGATCTCGGGACTCAGCGTACACGGGGCCGTTCGTCTCTGGCGGCCGGGGAGGCCTTTGACATGTGTTCGTTTTCCTCTGGCAATCGAACACATGTTCGATTAGCATGACGGTCCAGCGGATCGACCCGCTGGATGAGACGGAAGGACGTCGGGTGTGGTCGTATCCCTGCAGCGAGTGAGTACCGACGATGCGGTGGTCGACCAACCGCTCGAGGCCGGTGCGCTCACCCTGGAAGCTGGCCAGGTCGCCGGCCTCTCGGGACTTCCCGGAAGCGGGCTCACCAGGATCGGGCTCTCCCTGCTCGCCCGACACGCGCCGGGAGGCAACCTCGCTTACCTCGATGTCCGAGGATGGATGAACCCGGCAGCCGCATGGGAGGTCGGAATCGAGGCGGATCGCCTCGTCGTGGTCCGATGTGAGGATCCGGTGGCCTGGGGCAGGGTGGTCGCAGCCCTGGTGTCGGGTGTTCGAGGTGTCTATGCCGAGGTGCCGATCAATGTCAGGGATCCCGTGATCCGAACGCTCGCGGCAAAGGCGAGGGCGCATCGGACGGCGCTCGTCCTCCGACCCATCGAGGGCTCGCTCCCGATCGGGTTGGCCCATCTCAGCCTGACCGCCCGCGAGATCGTCTGGAGCGGAACTGATTCGGGGTACGGCCACCTTCGTACCAGAAGGTCCCGTTTCGAGGTCTCCGGCAAGGCGGTCGGCGGAATGCAACGAATGATCGAGATCGAGGACCATGGAACGAACGATCTGCGTGTGGTATCCCGCGTGGGCGCTCAGGCGACCAGACGCCTCGCCTGAGGCCCCTGTCCAGGTGGTCGGGGAGAACGGCAGCGTCATCGCGAGGAACGACCTCGCGGCCACAGCGGGTGTCGTCATCGGCATGACCCGTCGAGCCGCCGAGGCGCTGTGTCCTGCCGTGGTGACCCTTCGTCAGGACACGACAGCCGAGATGGACCGCTTCGATCCGGTGATCGAGGTGATCGAGGGACTCGTACCCAGGGTCGAGATCGTCGAACCGGGCATGGCCTTCATTCCCACGGGCGGTGCGGTCACCTACTACGGCGGTGAGCATGCCCTCATCGAGCGATTGGACAAGGAGCTCTCGGCGTTCGGGTCCGGGCACCGTATCGGTGTCGCACTCGGGCCCTTTGCCGCCCAGCAGGCTGCGATACAGACGACGGAGACCGCCTCGGTGAGGATCATCGAGGACGATGCCGGGTTCCTGACGGAACTCGATGTCGAGAGCCTCGGGGATGAGGATCTCGCTGCCACGTTTCGCTGGCTCGGCATCACGACCCTCGGGCAGGTCGCTGCCCTCCCTCGAGACGCCGTGGCATCGAGGTTCGGGCGTACAGGGATCGAGGCCCATCGCATCGCCCTGGGGATCGACCGATCGCTCGACCCTCGCACCGTCCCCTCGGATCCGTCCGTCGTCATGGAGTTTGATCCCCCCATCGTGGACATGGACCAGGCGGCCTTCGCTGCGCGGGAGCTCGCCCAGAGGCTCATCGCGGGCCTCGCCCCCCACGGTGTCGCTCCCCACCGCGTGGTCGTTGTTGCTCGGGCTGGGGACGGAACCGAGCGATCGAGAACCTGGCGTAGCGCCGATCCCTTCTCGGATCGAACGTTGGCCGAGCGGATCCGATGGCAGCTGAGATCGTGGATCGAAGGTGTTTCGGCAGGGATCCGGGGTGGCCTCGTATCTCTCCTCCTGGAGCCCGCCGATCTGTCGGGATCTGGCCGTCAGATGGGCCTCCAGGAGGATGCGAGGAGCTTCGAGGAGATGCAACGCGCCCTCATGGAGGTCCAGGCGATTGCAGGATCGGACAGCCTGCTCATCGCACGCCCCCAGGGTGGGCGTGACCCTGGTGACCGGATCGCATGGAGCAGGTGGGGGGAGAGCCATGGGGTGCCCGATCGGGACCCTTCAGCACCGTGGCCCGGCCAGATTCCGAGCCCCGTCCCCGCCCTGGTGCCTCCTCGTGCCATCCCATTCCAGGTCAGTTTCGTCGACGGAATCCCCGAGCAGGTACGGCTGCGCTCGCGATGGGAACCTGTCCTGTCGTGGGCGGGACCCTGGCGGAGCGTCGGGCGGTGGTGGGACGGGCAGACCTCGGCCGATCGCTACCAGATCGTCACGTCGGTCGGCGCGTACCTGTGCGAGGTGCGCGACGGTTCGACCTATCTGCTGGGCGTCTATGACTGACGGGTCAGCCTGCGAGGGACGCTGCGCGCAGTGCCATGTAGTGCTCGGTGATCGACTGTTCGACACGGGAGGCGAGGGAGCTGAGGTCGTCTCGATTGGTCATCTCCGATGTTTCGATCGGCTCGAGGATGCGTATGTGCACCGTGCCCGGCCGGTACACCTTCGACCCCGGGCGCGAGATACGATCCGTTCCCTCGATGACGACAGGCAGGAGCGGAAGCCCGGTGTCGATGGCGATCCGGAATGCACCCTTCTTGAACGGGAGCAGGTTCCCGTCGCGGCTTCTGGTGCCTTCCGGGAAGACCAGCAGCGAATGCCCGCGTTCTGCGGCGACACGCACTCCCTCGTTGATCGCCTGTCTCGACGAACCCCCTGCCTGGCGATCGACCTCGATGATCCCGATCGTCCGCATCGCCCGCCCGATGAGCGGCAGGCGGAAGAGCTCCTTCTTCGACAGGTAACGGCCGGATATCGGCAGCTCCTCGAGCAACAGGGGTATGTCGAACAGCGAGAGGTGATTCGCTGCAACCACATAACGCCGCGACAGGTCGACGTTGTCCTTGCCCTCGGAGACAACCGCCACCGGAGGGATCCGGAGGAACATGCGCGCCCAGTGATCGACTATCCGATCGTGAATCGAAGCAGTGGGGGAGAACACGCCGATCGTGAGGATGATGATGGCGAGGGCCATCGTGTAGAGGAACGCCAGCGGAACAAGGACGAACGTGCGAATGGCAGCGAGGGACTCGCGAAGCATGGCGGTAGCGTAGACGGATCGATCGACTCCGCCGGTGCACGGCTGGCGTTCATCGCGTCTCAGCGGTTGCGGGCTCTGCCGCTCGGCTCCGCGGTGCCGAACGCGAGAAGGCACCAAACCAGACACCGGCCATGACCAGGATCGCACCCGCCACCCCGCGGGAGGTCAACGGTTCGTCGAGCAGCCACCATTCGAGCACCATGGTCGCCACGGGCATGAGGACGAAGATGTACGAGGTTGCGGCGACTGTCCAATGACGGATGACCAGCAGGGTCAAGATGAAGAGTCCCACCGATCCCAGAATGATGAGGTAGGTGATAGACACGATGACAGAGGCTCGAGTTGGCAGCGCCCACGACTCACCCACTGCCGCTGAGATGACGAGCAGCGCAGCGGCACCCGCGAGCATCCCGATGGCGTTGGACATCGCGGGATGGTTTGCCGAGACACGCTTGCTGAGGATCAGGCTCTGGCCACCGGCGAGAGCGGCAAGGATCATCGCGATCAGCCCCGCAGTCGGCAGTACCACGCCGCTCGCACCGACCGTCGTCACGACGATACCCCCAAGGGCCACGAGGGCGCCGATGAGGATCCTGCGCTCGATCCGCTCGATCCGTTGGGCTGCAGCGAGCATCGGAGCAAGCAGCGGGACGAGGGCGAGGATGACAGCAGCCATCGCTCCCGTGACCCGCACGAGCGCCCAATACATGAGAGCGTAGAACACGGCGAAGCTGAACAGCCCGTACACGACGGTGTCGAATAGCAGCCGCCCACGTGGCCACGGCAGCCTGAGGAAGAGCACGATGGCGACGAAGATGACTGCAGCCAGGCCAAAGCGAAACCCGGCTCCCCAGAATGGCGCCAGTTCCTGATTGCTGACTCGAACCGCAAGGAAGTTGGTGCCGCCGAGGATGACCACGAGGGCGAATGCGCCGAGGGTGAACGCTCCGGGATTCGAATCCGACATGATGGGGCTCCTTGCACTGGCTGATCGTCCAATGGTGCCGGATTGGCCGCAAGGCGTCATCGGGTGAACACCCCATTTTGTCGGCTCATCCAAGCAAGCGATGCTCCATGGCGTACACCGTAGCGCCAGCGCGAGTGGACACGTCGATCTTGCGGTAGATGTTCTCCACGTGACGGCCGACGGTCTTCGCCGAGATGTGCAGTCGCTTCGCCATCTCTTTGTTCGACTTGCCGGAGGCGATCAGGGTGAGGACCTCAACTTCCCGATCAGTGAGGCTCCCGGGGTTCGCGAATCTCGGCCTCGTCCCACCGCCGCGAGCTGTGGCGATGACCCAACCTACCGCGTCGGTGTCGAGTCGTCCCGCTCGTACGTCCTCCTCGAGGAGGAAAGCGGCTTCATCCATGGACATCGCTGCACGGTGGGGGCGAGGAGCGGTGAGCGCAGCGAGAGCATCGGCGGCAGCGAGCACCCTGGCGTGCAGCGTGAGCTGATCTGATGCGGCGCGCCGCGGGTATCCCGATCCGTCGAGGCGCTCATGATGGGAGCAGGCGATGTCAGCGAGCGGCGCAAGCGCTGGGCATCTGGAGAGGACGCGCTCGGTGTGGTAGGGGTGGAGCCTCACCTTCTCCCACTCGTCCGTCGACAGCGGTCCCGGCTTGTCCCAGATGCCGTTCTCGACACCGACTCGCCCGACGTCATGGACGAGTCCTGCCAGCCGCACGGTCTTGCACGCCTGCGCCCCGAGGCCCATCGCCATGGCCGTCGCCTCGGCGAGGTCGGCCACAGCCGACGAGTGACCCCTCATCCATGGCGACTTGAGGTCCACGAAGTCGGCGACGACGCTCAGCCCGGCCTCAATGTCGTCGACGTGGGATGGGGGCGCCGGCTCCGCATCGAGGACCTCGTTCCAGTCGGCTTCCCGTCGAGGCTCGCCAACTCGGATCCAGGCATCCACGACTTCCGGGTCGTAGGCCTTCCCCTGGCGGTGCTGGAGCAAAGCAGAGACATCGGCACCAGCCCTGTGGAAGACGTCGACGTCGCGGGCGACCTGCGTGATCCGGATCGCCAGCGGGATCTGGCTACCCGTACGTCCCGACGGGTAGCCACGACCGTCCCAGCGCTCGTATGCATGGCGCAGGGCTTCGATGACGGGTTCGGAGAGTCCGAGTCGCTTGCCGAGCATCGCCCCCACTTCGCAGTGGGCGGCGAGGCTGCGCCGGGCGCCATGCACGTCCATCAGCGCTGCGCCGATGAGTCGTGCTCGCGAGGTGGGAGGGGAATCGGCACCGACGGTGCGTACCATCGCGGCCATCATCCCCGCACCACTGCCGTGAAACACAGGTGCCATCGCCGCGTTGAACCCGATGTCGTCGCCTCCGACTGCGCGTGCGGTCTGCGCTGCGTCAGATGTGCAACCGAGGAACCGGAGGAGCGCCACCTGATGCACGGCACGCACCTCGTCATCGCGGCAACCGATCGCCCGGGCGAGGTCGACCGAAAGCAGGCATGTCGAGAGCCCGTGGCCCAACGGTTGACCGGTGCCGAGATCCGTGGCGAGCGAGAGTGACGCCAACAGTTCCGTGAGCCTGAGTGCGGGTGCTCCGTCAGCCATCCGTACAAAACATACCCACGCCACCTGCCAGAGGTGGGTTCGGCGGACATTCGCGAGACACGTGAGTAGCGTTGACCCGATGACGGGGGGTGTTCGATGAGGACGGTGTCGGTCGATGGCGCTCGCCGTATCGCGCTCGGGGCGCAAGGGTTCGGTGGGAGCCCGGTCGCGGGCCGTGTGGACGTTCGTCACTTCCGGCGGGTCATGAGGACGTTGGGGCTCGTCCAACTCGACTCCGTGAACGTGGCCGTCCGAACGCACTACATGCCGTTCTACTCACGGCTGGGGCCCTACGACCGCAACGCCCTCGACACGTGGCTCAACCGGAGCGGGGAGCACTTCGAATATTGGGCTCACGAAGCGGCCGTCCTTCCCGTGGACCGCCAGCCCCTCTGGCGCTGGAAGATGGCAACGATCAAGCCATGGAGCCGTGCGGTCGCCTTCATCGCCGAGCATCCGGGGATCGTCGAGCGGGTCCTCGAACAGGTGCGTGACTCTGGTCCGCTGACCGTGAGCGACCTCGACGGGCCGAGCCATCGGAACACCCCCTGGTGGGGGTACGGGCCCGCGAAGGTCGTCCTCGAGCACCTGTTCGATCGGGGGGAGGTCACCGCGCTTCGCACGGGCAAATTCATGCGCCTGTACGACATTCCCGAGCGCATGCTGCCAACGAGGGTGCTCGACATGCCCACGCCGACCAAGGATGAGGCCTACCGGAAGCTGCTGCGCGAGGCCGTCCGCCACCACGGCATCGGAACCGCAAGCGACATCGCCGACTACTACAGACTGCACATACCCACCGCACGTCCGATGCTCGCCGCCCTGGCCGATGCACAGGAGATCATCGAGGTCCAGGTACCCGGTTGGAAGGGACCCGTGTACCTGGATCCGGACGCGACCAGGCCACGATCGATCACGGCTACGACCCTCCTCAGTCCCTTCGACCCTGTGGTGTGGTGTCGGCCCCGTGTGGAGCGGCTGTTCGGCTTCCGATACCGGATCGAGATCTACGTTCCCGAGAAGGACCGCATCCACGGTTACTACGTGTTCCCGTTCCTCCTCGATGGGGATCTGGTCGCTCGCGTCGACCTGAAGGCGGATAGGGCTGCGGGAAAGCTCCTCGTCCGGTCGGCCTTTGCGGAGGCGGAGGTGGATCGGCGAACCGTTGCACGCGCACTTGCTCCGGAGCTGGAGCGATTTGCCGCATGGCTGGGGCTCAACGGGATCCGGGTAGATCCAAAGGGAGACCTTGCGCCGGACCTCGCGATGCTGCTCTGACCTCAGCCGAGGTCGAGCCCCAGGATGTTGTATCCATCGGGCGCCACCACCTCGTAAGAGGCGCCGCGGCTCCAGTCGACGAAGACCACTCGTCGGCCGTGACCGATGAGGAGGAAGTACGCGCCATCGTCGGTGAACCCGATGGGTGAGTATCGCTGCGATATCGTCACGACCCTCACGGCCACGAGCGATCCGCCGGTCACCATGAGCGAGTAGGAACCGTCGGCTCGCTCTGCGAGGCGTGCGATGAGGTCGGCGCTGTCGGACGTCGTGACGAACAAGAGCGATCCGTTTCGCGGCCCACCGACGGCTTCGATCGGGAGTCCCGTCGCACGGTCGACGGTGAACCACCCCTCCGCCTCGTCGAGGACCGCGACGATCGATGCCGTACCCGTCGATGCAGAACCTGGCACGGTCCACAGGAGCTCGCCGTCGGAAGCGTGAGCCGCGGTCACCTGGTCGTTGATGACGTGTCCGACGACGAAGCCGAGAGCGTCCCATTGGACGAAGCGGACCGGCTCGGGGACGATGAACGCGGTCTCATCATCCTTGATCGTCATCGTGAGGGGGTCGACCGTGCCCGTGCGGACCGCGTAGCCGTCGGCGATCGGCACGATCCAGGACAACCGTCCGACCTCGGAGGCGTGCCACGTGAATCCGAGGATGCCACCAAGTACGGGCTCGGTCCCCACGTCGCTCGACGACCCCACGTACACGTCGCAGGTTCGGACTCCGCATGCCTCGACGGCCACGAAGCGGCCCGAGCGGTCGAACTCGGCCCGTGCAAGCCGGGAAGTCGGAGTCGACTCGATCCCGAGGGGCACGGCCTTTGGCTCGCGGAACGACGGGTCCCACAGCAGCGCCCAGAGGGTGTCGTCGCGTTCAGCGATCAGTGTCAGACGTACGGAAACGCCGGGGAGGATCTCATCGAGCTGTCGCAGAACGGGGGGCACGGTCGTGGTCGGGACATCGGCTGCATTCTCCGGTGACTGGATTGCATCGAAGCCCGTAGGCGGTTCATCCTCGTACCTGAGGGCGCCGAACACACCGACCGACGCCGTGATCACAACGATCGCGCCGATTGCGGCCGCGAACGGAAGCCAGCGCCGCGCGGCGCGCTCGTCCGGATTCGACTCCGATCCGGTGCTCCCTCCGAAGGGATCATCGCCTTGGAAGGGATCTTCGATCGGGACCGGGCGGACCCGTTGATCTTCGTCCCATGCCTCCATGGTGTGATGGTATTCACCTGAACCAGTCAGTGCATCGTGCCGTTCAGGACTGGTCGCGGGAGGAAGTCCTGTAGGGTCTGGCGCCATGGGTACGGGGACCGAAGTCCACAGAGATATGCCGGATGGCGCATCGGGGAAAGCCGAATGGCGTTCGTGGGCGCGGAGTATCCCTCGTGCACATCTGAGCCCACAGGTGGTTGGGCACCTCACCGCATGGCCCCCGATCCACGGAGCGGTCCTCACCTACCTGGCAATGGCCCACGAGGTGGACGTGGCGCAGGCGACGGCAGGCGAGAGGTGCCGCGTCCTGGTACCAAGGACGGAACCCGACGGTGGCCTCTCCGTCCACGACCTCGATCCCGATTCCCTCGTCAGCCACCGCTTCGGGTTTCGCGAGCCATCTCCTGAGTCGTCGCCGGTTCCCCTCGATGAGGTCGACGTCGTGCTCGTCCCCGGACTCGTCTTCGATCGGGCAGGGTACCGGATAGGGCACGGCGCAGGGATGTACGATCGGCTGCTCGGCAGTCTCTCGCTCGGGGTCGTGCGCGTCGGTATCACGGTCGATGAGGTCTTCGTCGACCGGGTTCCTGCGGAGCCGCACGATCGCGCCGTTGACTGGGTCGCGACCGAGTCAGGGATCCATCGTGTCGGCTCGGCGCTCGGTCCCAGCAGCGAGTCGGTAGTACGGGCGGGCATCGAGCGGGGGCTCGCTGCTGGGATGGTCCACTTCCCGGCGGGCACGAAGACATCACGCGATGCAGCGGCGGCCGTCGGGTGCGACCTCGGTGCGATCGCCAAGTCGCTCGTATTCCTCGTCGATGATCGGCCGGTCGTCGTGATCTGCTCGGGTGATCGCAGGGTCGACGAGACGAAGCTGGCGCAGGCACTCGGTGGGCGCATCGCTCGACCAGCACCCCTCGAAGCGGTACGGGAGGTGACAGGGTTCGTCGCCGGTGGGACGCCGGCCTT
>DATHUV010000126.1:0-1866 GCA_035461905.1 Acidimicrobiia bacterium
CCCGCGATTCTGTCGGGCACGAGTTCGTTGATCACGACCGGGCATCAACGTGGCCCCGACAGCGCGGTGAGCCGCTGGCGGGGCCACGTCAATACGCGTGGTCAGGTCGTGTGGTCGGCGCGACTGGTTCGAACGTCCACGTCACGGATCCCGAACCCGATGAGGACGAACAGGATGCCGATCAGGATCGCCATCCCGGCAACCCCGAACGCGACGACGGATGTGAACAGGGAAGCCTGGAGGAAGGCGGCGTTCATTGCCACCACTCGCAGGGGATCCTCCCGATCCAGTTCCGCGTAGGTTTTGCCGCCTGTCGCCTCGAGGGCGTGCTTCTCGATCACCTTCGCCTCGCAGTAGGCGCTGAACGGCCCATTGACGTCATTGCCCGCAAGGCAACTCGCGTCGTCCGAAACGGTGATGTTCTGATCACCGAGCGTTTGGCTGACGACCACCCATGTGCCGGCGCCACCGATGATGAGGATCACCCCGATGACAATCGCAGCGATCCAGGATGCCTGTCGCATGCTTTACCCCTCTCGTCGTATGAAGCCGATACTACGCCCTCGAAGGCGCGGTGAATGATCCCCGACACCGAATGCGACCGGTCGAGCGGGGTCACGATGTCGCGCCGACGTGCGACTGCCCTACCCTCCGCCCATTGGAGGTGACCGATGGAAGCCCGGCCGACCCTGACCCATGATGAGGCCCTCGCGGTCCTCGACGCAGTGCGCGAGGAACTCGACCGGCGTGGTGTTGGAGCTGCGGTGGCCGTGTGCGACGACCACGGAGAGCTCATGGCCTTCCTCCGAACCGACGGATGCCGGCTTCCTTCCATCACGATCGCCATGAACAAGGCGTACACCGCAGCACGTGAGCAGGTCCCCTCCAAGGAGGTGGGAACAGCCTCTAGGGTTCAAGGCTTCCCGATGACGAACTTCGGCGAACTGAGGTACGTGTCGTGGGGAGGAGGGCTGCCGCTCACCGCTGCCGGGAAGGTGGTCGGTGGAGTCGGCGTCTCGGGCTTGCCCGAGGACGAGGACCTCGAAATCGCCAACCTCGGACGCGCGGCGTTCGAGTCCCTTGCCCGCCCACCGTTCGTCGCTGACGGTGCCGGCGCTCTGCCTCACGCCGCTGACGGTGGCGAGGGGGTCACCTGAGCGGGACGACCTCGTACCGCTCACCATCTGCCACCAGCATGACCCGCTCGTGAGACTCCGCTTCGAGCGCCTCGATGACCTCCGAGATCGAGCCCGGGGAGGTCGGCGGACCTGCTGCGTGGAGGCGTCGAACCCGGAAGTGGGCGTCGCTGATCGCCGAGGCAAGCGTTTCGCCGTTCTCCGAAACCAATAGCACCTCACGCAACGCGTGGCGCTCAACTGGCCTCGCCACACCCCGGTCCGCGATGAGCGCCCGGGTGTGGTACCACGCTACGGCGGCTGCCGCAGCGACTATCGCCAGGGGAATCGAGACCTCGTCGACGATGGATGCGCCTGCGCTACCGTCGAGGAGGCCTTCGACGAGAGCGTAGACGAACACCGTGAGGGAGATCATGGCCGTGAGGCCGCTCACCCCGACGACCACGGGCAGGTAGATCCGTCGGCTCGGCGACTGTGAGAAGGTCGACGGATCGGTTCGCCGCTCCCTCTGGAGGCGGGCCCAATGGTGCCACCAGAGAGGCATGCCGACCAGGAGGAGGGTCGCGGCGACGGCGATGACCGTCCCATCCGAGCCCGCGATCTCGACTCCGGCGAGTGCGCGGATTCCATATGCGATGAGGGTCGCGATCCCGCCAGCGGTCACGGAGAGGCCGACCGCCGAGAGGGTGTGGTCATAGATCCTGTCGATCTCGCAGCGATCGCCCATCGC
>DATHUV010000127.1:0-4614 GCA_035461905.1 Acidimicrobiia bacterium
TAGCCGAGAATAACGGCGACGCCACCGACCGTGTTTCGTGTGAGGACGGACACCGAAAGGGCGATCGCTGCCGTCGCGGCTGCCGCCACGCCCCCTCGGAGGATCACTCCTGCGACTCCGAACCAGAAGTCGGCATCGGCGCCCGCCGTGCTTCCCCGCCACTGAGCTGCTGGCAGCATCGCCAGAACGAGCAGCCCAAGGAGTGCGACGTGGATGGCGAAAGCCGACACGGACGCGGCGACCACCTTCGAGCCGAGAACCCTCACGCGCCTCGGTTCCCAGAGAAGCGTGGTCTCGATCGTGCCCGACTTGTACTCCGCACCAATGAACGAAGCGCCGAGGACAGCGGCGATGACGAATAGGAAGAGGCCAGTGCTTGGCACGATCCCGCCGGGAATGGGCGCAACGGATCTATAGGTCCTGCCATCGATCGTGAAGGTCCCCTCGATGTACTCGGCAACCTCACCTGTGTCGAGGTCCGGACAGGCCTGGCGCCACGTGACGGTGGGCTCGTACAGGGAGACGAGGCAGAAACGCGGATCCTCGAAGTAGCCCTGGAAGTACATGGGATTGCACTGGTCGTCTGCCATGGCCTCCGCGGACTCGAACGAGGACAGGTACTCCTCATAGCCCGCGTCGATGCCCTGAAGCTCGCCGTTGGACCACGCGTTCCACTCATCAATTGTCGATGTCCGGCACAGTGCGACGTCCTGAGCAATCTGGGCCTCGACATCGCCGACGTCTGGGACCTCGGCCCTGTGCGTCACGAACGTGATCACGCCACCGACGACGATCGTCACGGACACGCCGAGGATCATGACCCACGGCATCATCCTCCGCCACATCCGCCGCAGTTCGATGCTGATCAAGCGGATCACTCCGGGGCCTCCGCTTCACCTGTGAGCTCGAGGAAGACAGACTCCAGACTCACCGACTCCGTTCGCAGACCTCGTAGATATCTCCCGGTCGAAGCGAGCGCTTGTGTCACGCGAGCGGCATCGTCCTGACCCAACTCGACGATGATGGTGTCCGCCTCGGTGCCCATCCGCACCGTGAAGCCGGCCGACGAGAGAACCGTGCTCGCTCCGGGAGCATCATCGATCGTGACAACGAGCCGGTCGCCGTGGTTCGTCATGACGTCCGAGACCCGGCCGGATGTGATGAGCCTTCCACGATTGATGATGGCGACCTGATCGCACATCAACTGCACCTCGGCGAGCTGGTGGCTGGACACGAGGACAGTCGCACCCTTGGCTCCGTACCGTCGAATGAGCTCACGCATGTCCTTGATGCCCGCAGGATCAAGACCATTCGCGGGTTCATCCAGGACCAGCAGGTCGGGGTTCTTGAGGATGGCGCCGGCGACGGCGAGCCGCTGCTTCATGCCGAGCGAGTACGTGCCGAACTTGTCCTTGGCACGTCCGGAGAGCCCGACCTCATCGAGGACACGGTCAAGCTCGCTCGACGGGATCCCATGCGTCGCGGCGAGCAGTTCGAGGTTCAGGCGGCCGGAGAAGCCAGGGAAGAACTTTGGTGTCTCGACGAGTGCCCCGACCCGGCTCATCACCTCGGGGAGTCGGTGAGGAATCTCATTGCCGAGGAGGCGCACCGACCCAGCGGTGGGCGTCACCAGACCGAGGAGGCAACGAATCGTCGTTGTCTTGCCTGCACCGTTGGGTCCAAGGAAGCCGAAGACACCGCCGCGAGGCACGTCGAGGTCGAGGGCGTCGATCGCCACGGTCCCATCGCCACGAATACCCGAGTAGACCTTGCGAAGGCCCCGGATCTCGATCGCCGCATCCGTCATCGCCCACCCCGCTTCAGATTCCGGACACACCACCGATTCGCGACGCAACGCTAGTGCGTCGCCGGCGGTGTTCAGGGTGATCGGTTTCGTGTGGTGTAGGTTCGTCCGATTTGTTGGTCCATTGGGGTTGCCCGTTGGGGAGGCGCCGGTAGGTCCAGTTGGATCGGTGTCGGATGCGGTGGCAGTGCCGACATAGCGGTGCAAGGTCCGAAGTAGCGACGTCGAAGCCATTGCAGGGCGTTTGACCCGCGACCGATAGCGTGAATCGGTCAGCTCGCCGACGCGGAGATCAGATCACGATCGCCGAGAACACGCCGAACGCGACGCAGTAGATGCCGAATGGGGCGAGACCGACCCTGGACAAGAATCGGAGAAGGATCGCGATCGCGGCGTAGCCCGAAATGGCCGCCGCAGCCATGCCTGCCCACACCTCGGTGCCGATCGCCTCACCGGACGAGACGACCTCCGCCATCTGGAGGAGGCCTGCGCCTGCGATGACAGGAATGCCGAGCAGGAAGGCGAATCTCGCGGCCTCTGTTCGCCCGAGGCCCCTCGTCAAGCCAGCAGAGATCGTCATGCCGGAGCGGGAAATTCCCGGGATGAGCGCAAAGGATTGCGCGAGACCGACGAGGAGGCCGTCGAGTGGCCGCACATCCTCGGTGATCCTGTCACCGATGCGGATCAGCGTTGTCGAGAGGAGGATCACACCTGTGACGATGAGCATCATGGACACAGCGAACGGGTCCGAGACGAGTTCCTCGATGCGATCCTCGAAGGCCAGCCCGAGCACGACAGCGGGAATCGTCCCGATGACGATCACCGTGATGAGCCTCCGTGCGGGACGATCGAGTCGGGCCATCCGAGCGAGGTCCCTCCGAAAGTACACGAGGACCGCAAGGAGCGTTCCGAGGTGGAGCATCGCGTTCGTGGCCAGATCGGGAGCCGGTCTCCCGAAGATCGCGGGAATGAGGACGAGATGCCCGCTGGAGGAGATGGGGAGGAATTCGGTGAGTCCCTGGATGATGCCCCAGAAGATGGCGTCGAGCATCCGGCGAGCATAGGCAGAGGCCCAGACGTGACACAGATCCCGCTACATGGAGGCCTGCTCGTGCTCAGGGACCGCGACCCTGGCGATCCTGCGTGTGAAGTAGTTGACCCGCTTGAGGTGTGCGACAACATCGGTCTCGAAGCGGTAGGTGGCAACGCGATTTGGTTCATCGGCGATCAGCCGCGCGGCGTACCGCTCGGTTGCATCCCGCTCGAGCCTACGGACTCCACTCTTGCGGTCGGCAACGCTGCGAGCCGCGACGACGTCTTTCTCGGTCATGGCGACGATCGCGAGGTCGAAGTCCTCGATGATCTCCCTGTGGTAGCGCTCGATGATCGTTCGGGTCCCGTGGCTCACGACCACTGACCCCATGATGCGGTCGCGGCCCAGTCCCACGAGGTTCGTCTCGATGATGTCCCCGACAGCCTCGAGGGCGTTCGTCGCCTCGAGGAGGTCGACGAGCTCGGCGCTCGCTTCCTCGCTGAGCCGTTCCCGGGAGATCTGACCGAGGTACTCGAGGATGAGGCCATGGAGCGCATCGACCTCGTCGTCCATCTCCCTGATCCGCTGGAGCTCGTCGATGTCCCCGTCGAGCATTGCCGGGAGGACGTCCACGAGCATTCCCCGGACCCTGGAAGCCATCCTCAGCATCTCCATGCGAGCCTTGGCGAGAGCCAGCGTCGGCGTGCGCAGGAGTCCCAGGTCGATGTATCGGGGCGCGATTGCTCCCTCCACCCTCCTGTCGGGCAGGATCCACGTCACCAGGGCAGCGAGTTGGGCGACGAACGGGAGGAACACGAGCGCGTTGACGACATTGAACATCGTGTGGGCGTTGGCGATCTCACGCGGCGTTCCCCCGCCGAGCGACCCGATCCATCCCGTGGCCAACCCGATGAGGGGTAGCCACATCAACACGCCGACGACGTTGAACACGACGTTCGCCGCCGCCGTGCGTTGGGCGTCCCTTGGCTTGCCGATTGCAGCGAGGACGGCCGTGACAGAGGTCCCGATGTTCGAGCCGAGGATGAGCGCGATTCCGGCGTCGAGTGTGATGAGGCCCTGACCCGCAAGGACGATCACGACACCGACGGTCGCGGAGGACGATTGGACCAACGCCGTGAAGATCGCACCGACGAGGATCCCGAGCAGGATCGAGTCGAGCGACGCCATCGCGTCGATGAACGGCTGGTAGGTCCTCAGGGGAGCCATGGCCTCGCTCATCACCACCATGCCGAAGAAGAGCAGGCCGAGCCCCATCAGCGCGGTCGCCTGCGCCCGATGGCTCTCCCTCCTGGCGACCGATGCGCCGAGGAACCCCACAGCGACGAACACGAGTGCCCAGCTTGTCACATTGAAGGCGATGATCTGCGCGGTGACCGTCGTGCCGATGTTGGATCCGAGCACGACCGGTATCGATTGGATGAGGGTCATCAGTCCTGCGCTGACGAAACCGACGGCGAGGACGGTGGTCACGGACGACGACTGGACGACGGCGGTGAGGGCGGCGCCGCTCAGCAGCCCGACGAAGCGGTTGCTCGTGAGTCTCGTGAGGAGCCGACGGGCGCTGTCACCGACGATGATGCGCAGGGAGTCGGTCATGCGCTCCATTCCGAGGAGGAACAGCGCGAGCCCGCCGACGAGGCCGACGATCAGCTCGAACCAATCGATCGCCTCTGTCGCAAGCTCGACCGCAGCGAACATCGCGGTCATGGCATCGCCACCCACGATACGGGCAGGGCACGCCACCACAGGTGGCATC
>DATHUV010000128.1:0-2853 GCA_035461905.1 Acidimicrobiia bacterium
CGTTCCGGCGGACCAGAAGGCCCCCGCCAGAGAAACGGTGATCGAATGGCTGAATGAAGCTGTCGCCCCGCCGACCCAGAGATGGGTTCGCGTCAATGCAGATCCCGGACTCATGGCAGTCGAGATCTCCGCGCTCGCCCAACCGAGTCTCGCTGGCGTGATCATCCCCAAGGTCGAGGACGCATCGCAGATGAGGGCCGCAGTGAGACTCGTCGCAGACGCGGAGATTGCGAGAGGATTGACGCCAGGTGCCCTGTCCATCTGTGCGCTCATCGAAACGGCAGCCGGAGTTCTCAATGTCGGCCAAATCGCTGCGGTTTCGGGCGTGTCCGCGCTCGCCATCGGTGAGGGAGACCTCGGCGGGGAACTCGGCATCGACCCGAGCGACGAGGAGGTGTTCAGCCCGATTCGGCTGCAGGTCCTCATCGCTTCGGTCGCGGCCCGGTTGCCCATACCGCCGATCGGGCCTGTGCATCTCGACGTCCGAGACACGTCTGCGTTGCGGGGTTCTTGCGAGCGACTGCGACGGATGGGCTTTCGCTCTCGAGCCGCTGTGCACCCCGACCAGGTGTCAGCAGTCAACGAGGTGTTCTCGTCGAGGCCGCAAGAGGTGGAGCGAGCACGCGCCATTGTCGATGCCTACCGCAACAGACAAGACACTGGTCGCGGAGCGATCGTCGGTGGGGACGGTCGCCTCGTCGACGAGGCAATCGTCAGAGCAGCGGAGCTGGTTCTCAAGGCTGCTGGCGACGAGAGAGCAGACCCGCAGTGACTCCTCCGCTCGTTCCTCCGTCAGGTAGGGAGGGTGTAGGGCCGTCCAGTAGCACGGAAGTACCCGACGTTTCGACAGACTGTTCTGCCAACCTTCCACGTCACCGCCTGCGGTTGATGCACGTCGCCGAAGAAGTGAAATCGCGGCTGGTGAGTCGTCAGGTACTCAAGGACGGCAACGGACCCTCGTTGTCGTCCCCCAATGACATCGGTCTGCAGGGGTTGGATTGCTGGAGGGACGTGGGTGCAGAGGATCTGGACCGCGCCGATGCCTCTCAACTTCTCCCGGATCTCATCCTCCGCCGATTCGCCAGGCACCGGAACACCGGCTTCGACGGGAAGCCCACCGCTGACGAATCCGAAACTGATTCCCGCAATGTCGAGCACGCCGAAGTCGATATATCGAGCCGTTGCCGGGAGGTGCTTGATGAGCTCGGCAGGCCGGTCAGCGTTTCCGTGGATTACGAATGCATTGCAGCCCGAAAGCGCCACGCCGAGGCGCGCATACGATGCAGAGACTTCCTCATCGTGTTGTCGCCGCAAGTCGTCCGCACGATCGGCGGCAAAGTCGATCCAGAGCCGATGAGCTTCCGCAATCCGTCCGGCTGCTCGAAGCGAGACGAGCTCCGCAACAAACCCGCTACCACAGACACGGGCGACGATCCCATCGTGGTCGCGGTAGTCGATCCAGTTGAGCAGGTCACCGAGGACAATCAGGTTCCCTCCGAGGGCGGCAACGTCGGCAAGGGGTCGGGCTGCATCGTGGACGTCAGCCACGAGGCGAATAGGGTCGCTTGCCACCACCTTCACCAACCCCCAGCGTCCATCGTCGCCTCCGTCACCGGGCGGGTCCGTGGGTACGAGCAGTGTGAGAGACGAAAGGAAGGTCCCTGATGGCTACACAGATGCGCACGTATTCGATGAAGGAAGGTCAACTGGAAAACTGGAATCGAATGTTCGAATCGAAGATTCGCGACCTGCGGTCCAGACAGGGGTTCGCTCTTGAGGGGGCGTGGTCTGTTCCTGATCGTGGTCAATTCGTCTGGATCCTGAGCTATCCGGGGGGACGGGAGGACTTCGAGCGGGCCGACCAGGCCTATTACGAACTCCCCGAGCACGGACCACTCCATATTGAGGCGCTCGAGTACTTGGAGGGCGGGGACAGCGTTTTCGTCGATCCTGTCAGTCTGTGAAGACGCGTCAGAGAGCGGTGACATCGATCATCGAGACGCATGCTTCGGCGACGGTTCCAGCGTCGATTCTGAAGCGGCGATAGAGGTCCTCCGGCATGCCCGACGAACCGAACCCGTCGACACCCAGTGCTACGGTCGGTACACCGAGAGCTGTCCCGAGCCACGCGTGCGTGTGCGCATGGCCGTCGAGAACGGTGACGAGCGGAGCGTGTTCCCATGGTCCGAAGCTCCATGTTGCCCGAGTGTCCAGCCGATCGACAGATTGGTGCGTGCTACGTGTGAACTCGCGGAAGAGGCGGTCGATGGAGGTCACGCTCACCACGTTGACGAACACGTCATCCTCGAGCAGCGACTGTGAAGCCTGGATCGCTTCTGGCACCATCGCCCCCGACGCGGCGATAGTCACGACATTACGTCCAGGTCGGTAGCCGGCGAGCTGTGAACGGTCGACGACGCGATGCGCGCCACTGACGATGGCGCTCCGCATCCGCTGCCTCTCCCCCTCATCTTTCGGAACAGTCAAGAGGCTCTGCTCTATTGGCTTTGTGGAGAGACGGAGATAAGCGGACCCACCGTCCTCCCCTTCTTCCGCCAGGTTCCTGAACGCTTCGAGAAGGACGACTTCTGTTTCGTAGGCGAAGCACGGCTCCCAGAACGTCACGCCGGGGAGCTCGGTACCGATCGACGGTGTGATCATCGACTGATGCGCTCCACCTTCGGGCGAGAGGGTGACCCCAGATGGCGTAGCCACGACGATGAAGCGGCTACCCGAGTACAAGGAGTAGATGAAGGCATCCAACCCCCTGCACACGAACGGGTCGTACAAGGTTCCGACGGGGAACAACGGTTCGTCGAAAAGCTCATGGGCCAATCCGAGCTGGCCGAGCAT
>DATHUV010000129.1:0-65429 GCA_035461905.1 Acidimicrobiia bacterium
TGGTCGTCCGCACAGTGGAAAGGGTGACCGGCACGTGGTCGTCCGAGTTCGGGACGGGGGCTACACGCTCTCCGTGGCAGCCACCAATTCCGGGAGGTCCAGGTTCCACTCTCGAGAGGCGAGGGCGAGGGTCGCTGCAGCGAGAGGGCCCACAAGTCCCCCGACCCCGATCTGTTCAATGTCGAAGGTGGCCCTCACGTAGGAACCTGTCGTCGAGGGTCCGATCGTGATCTCACCGATGGATCGTTCCTCTTCCTGTGTAGCCACGAGCCGGCCGTCATCGCCCCGGCGCATGAAGGTCGACTCGCGGACCACCTTGTCGGTCATCTTTCCGAGGTGGATCCGCGGGTCGCGCTGGCGGATGGCCGTCTCCTCGAGCCAGGTGTGGTCGATGTCGACGAGGCCTTCTATCTCGCATCTCATCAGGAGGCCGAGGGGCAGGTCGACCGATCCGAGCTGGACTCCAGCGCCGACGCTCATCCTCGGGTTGAGCTCGGTGGGACGGAACCCGTCGGCGGTGAGGACACCATCGACACCGAAGGGTCCGAGGTAGTCATCGGATTCCGACAGGTACTCACCGACGCGATTGGCGACGGACCGCATCTCCGTCGCAACCGGATCGGCGGCCGTCCAAAGGCTCGACACGCCCGCATACACGAACCCGGACCGATCCTTGCGGCGGAGGACCAGGACCTCCACGGGAAGGAAGACGGCGACTCCCGACCGCGTGACCCACCCGTGGATCGAACACGGCAGGCCCTCGAGGAACGGCATCACCCTCACGTGACGCGAGTGCTGTGAGAACCACTGCACCGCGTCCTCGTACTCGTCGGGACCTGCAACCCACCTCACATACTCCCCACCACCGTGCCATCCCTCGAGGTTGTCCGCGACCCACACGGTGCCCAGTTCCGCTGCAAGTTCATCGGCCGCTGCCCGGGCTGCTGACGGTTCAACGATCCGGTACGGGGCGTGGGGGACCTCCAGCTCCGCCCAGAGGCGGTCGACCCTCATCTTGTCCTCCCACGCCGCCCATCTCGGTCGACGGACACCGAAGGTGGGACGACCGAGCATGGTCTGTGCAGTTGCGTAGGGCTCGGCGATCACCCTCGCAGACCGGTCAGGATCGAAGGCATCCACGGCAGCCTGCACCGCAGGCGTCGGGTTCTCCACAGAGTCGAAGAAGGCCCTGATGCCATCGACGATCGAGTCGCCTTGGGATCGCGTGTAGACGATGTCGCCGTCGGGCACCTCACCGGTGCCTTCATTCGAGGCAACCAGCAACGGCTCCGATCCCCAATCAGAGAGGGTCTCGTGCATGTGGGCCGCACCTACTGCAGCTTGCACGGCGAGAATCCACTTCCCGCTGCCGTAGATCTCCCCGAGTTTGGCTTCCAGGTCGTCCATGAGCGGAGAATACAAACAGGGCCCCGACCCGACCAACAGCGAGAGCGAGCAACCGGGAATGCGTGGACGGACCGCGCTGACCTCACTGGTTCATCGTCGCTACCATCCCCCGAGCCGTGCTAGGTGGGGTGCTAGGGGTGCCCTCGTTCCGAAACCCTCTTCATGCGGAGCTGAATTCCCCGCCCGAGGATGGGGTGGTGACGGGCCAGCACTGGACGATCGATGTTGATGGTCGGGTCCCCCGGCGGCGGAGCGCCGTGAACCGGGTCAGATCCGGAAGGAAGCAGCCCTAAGCGGGCGGTTCCGGGTGTCGGAGGACAGCCCGACCGGAGTCGATCGGCCAGCAAGCGCCGCCATCCCCTCGCCCGGAGGCGGGGTGCACGGTCACCCTCGATCCGGGGTTACGGGTCCTTGCGCAGAAGCGCTGCCCAGACGAACCCGAGAGGGCCGAGTCGCCACGTGTCGAGGAGCGCCAGGGGAGCGTCAGCGAGCAGGACCTCGGGCCCGGGATGCTTGTCCAGCGTGTGGTGGAGATAGACGTACTCATCCCTCGCGCCGATGCTCATGCCGGCCAGAGGAAGGACGATCGCGGTCCCTGCGCGGTGGATCCCGGACGTGATGCGGCCCTGCGGGCGGCCGAGGTCGACGATGCCCGCCATACCCCCGGGTCGTAGGACCCTCGCGATCTCGGCCATCGTCTCATCGACACTGTCGAGGTTGCGGAACACATATGCCGAGAACACGGCATCAAACGTTGCGTCCGCGAAGGGAAGCTGCTCGCCGACGGCGACGATCCGTCGTGGGAGGCCGTTGAGCGAGAGCATCTCCGGCGCAGGATCGAGGGCGACGACCTCCCGGTCGCCGAAGATCTCGTTCGCCGCACCTGTCCCCGCGCCAAGGTCGAGGAGCCTCCCTGCGGGGAGCCTCGATACCACCGAGTTCCGCCACTTCTGGTCCTGGCCGAGCGACAGCACCGAGTTGAGCCGGTCGTACGAATCGGCGATGTCCTTGAAGACCGCCCCGTTGCTCATGGGGGGCCGATGGTGTCGAACCCCGTGTAGACAGCGAGCTTCGGAGGGATCGAGATGGAGCCGTCGGCGTGCTGGTTGTTCTCCATGAGGGCGATCAGGATCCGGCCGACGGCGATTGCCGTGCCGTTGAGCGTGTGGACGAAGCGGTTGCCTCGGTCGGACCGATACCGGATCCTCAGCCTCCTCGACTGATAGTCCGTGGTGTTGGAGGTCGACGTGATCTCGCGATACCGCTCCTGGGCCGGGAACCAGGCCTCGATGTCGTACTTCTTCGCGGCCGAGTCGCCCAGATCGCCCGCGGCGACGTTGACCACCCGATAGGGCAGGTCGAGTCCCCGGATGATCTCCTCCTCACGGGCGAGCAGGAAGTCGTGTTCCTCGCCAGACAGCTCGGGCTCTACGAACGAGAACATCTCGACCTTGTCGAACTGGTGAACCCGGAAGATGCCGCGAGTGTCCTTGCCATAGGTCCCTGCCTCGCGCCGGAAACAGGTCGAGTAGCCGGCGTACCGGATCGGGAGGTGACCGGCCTCGAAGATCTCATCCCCGTGGAACGCGGCGATCGGGACCTCCGACGTTCCGACGAGAAACAGGTCGTCCTCGGGCACGGCGTACACCTGCTCAGCCGTGCCCGGGAAGAAGCCCGTCCCGTAGAGCGCATGCTCACGAACCAGTACGGGAGGCACGACCGGCGTGAAACCGTGCCCGACGAGGTTGTCCATCGCGTACCGGATGAGCGAGAACTCGACCATGGCGAGCTTGCCAAGGATGAAACCGAAGCGCGAACCTGAGACCTTCGCAGCGCGATCCGTGTCGAGAACGCCAAGCGCCGTGCCGAGGTCGAGATGGTCGAGGACGGGGAAATCGAAGACCGGTGGCTCGGAGTAACGGGACAGCTCGATCGCATCGTCCTCGGTCAGCCCGTCCGCAGCGGTCGGGTCCGTCATGTTCGGCAGCTTGATCCATTGCTCGTTGAATGCCTCATCGAGCTTGTCGGCTCTGGAGAGAAGGTCCTTGTACGAGGCGGCGATCGAGGAAGCCTCCGCGATCGCCGCGGATCTCGCATCACCTTCGAGGGTCGGGATCGACTTACCGAGGTCGTTCTGCTTGGCCCTGAGATCCTCGGCCTGCGAGCGAACGGATCTGCGCTGCTCATCGAGGGCGGCGAGCTCATCGAGATCGACAGCGATCCCGCGCCTTGCGAGGGATGCGCTGAGCTCGTCGGGACGTTCCCTGAGGAGTGCGATGTCGATCATGTGGTGTGAGGTTAACGACTGAGAGCCCGATCGACGGAGGCCTGCTCCTCGGGGGACAGTTCCTGCACACCCCGCCCGGCACGCACCTCCTTCGTATAGAAGACCGAGTCGTCCCGGTAGGTGAGCAGGGTGATGACCAAGCCGTCACCTCGGTCGTTGAGGAGGCAGATGCTGCGCGATTGGTTGCCGGTGATGTTTCCGAACGCGTCGAACTCGACCACACCGAATCGGCTCAGGGCATGGGGAGCACGCTCTTCGAGAGAGGCAAGTCTTCGGATCATGTCATCGACGTCTGCCCGGTTGCGCACGGCTCGATCGTCGATCGATCGGAGCATCGCAACCGTGTTCGCATCCGTTGGGACGGCGTCGACCTTCCTCCGTATCGCCTGGAGTTGGATGGCCTGCCAGATCCCGAGGATCACGACGAGGAACGCTACGACGATGAGGGTCTGTGTCATGATTCGGCATTCCAGATGAACGTCATCGACCACGCATTGTTGTCGGGGCGGTTGTCGCCCTCGATTGTGACGGAGACCGTCGCCTGGTACAAACCACCCGGCGTGAGCGCGAGATCAGCGAACGAGACGGTCGTCGATCCGCCCGATGCGAGCTCGGAGCTGACCTGCTCCAGCGTGACCACCTCGCCGGTGTCGACGTCGAGCACGTCGAGCCTCACCTCCACCGATGGGACGGACTCGTTGCCGGCATTGGAGACGACGGCGTTGATCGCGACCGACTCCGCGAACGGGACGACGGGGATGCCGCCGCGTTCGCCTGTCGGCGCAGGATCCACCATGCCGACGACGCCGATGTCGACCCTGGCGGACAGGTTGTACGACGAAAGGATGCGGAGCGTCAGGTTCTGGGCGTCGTAGAGCAAGGGGTTCGCGGGGTCCGGTACGACGTAGACGACGGAATCGAAGGGTGGAGCATCGATCTCCGGCGGAAGCGACGCTATCGCGTTGCGGAACTGCCCGTAGCCGAGGTCGCCGACCCGGAGGAGCTCGAGGGCTGACCTGAGCTCGGACTCCGCACCGACGGGAATCTCCCCGTCCATGATCCCGAGGATCACACGGCGCACTTCGAGCGCTCCTTCGGCCCATGCGGTCGATGCGGCTGCCAGGCTGCCGTACGGCTGGGCCACGGGCGCCGGAACTGTGATATCCAGCAGGGCCTCTGCTTCCTCGGTGATCGCCACCATGTCGTCGAGTCGGCGGATCACCTCAGGGCGCGAGAGATCCGGCCCGATCTGCGTCAGGGTGTCCGTGAGGAGATCAGCGGACTCACCGTGCAGGAGCGAGACCTCGCCTGCCGCCGCGAAGAACTCCACAGTGCCGCGCTGTTCCGTTTGACGGGAGACGAGGAACGCGATTGCGGAGACCACGGCGACGACGGTAAGGGCGATCAACAGCCATCGTCGTCGCTTGGTGCGACGGTCCGGCTGGTAGGACCGGTACGCCATCGTGCGCGAGGAGGGACTTGAACCCTCACGAGTATTACCTCACAGGAACCTGAATCCTGCGCGTCTGCCAATTCCGCCACTCGCGCGAGGTTCAGGAGGCTACCACCGATGTCGGATTGGCAACAGGGGTTGCCGCACACCGTGCAGCCCGATCGCCACGAGCGGGTCGCATCCCGGGCCGTTCCGTACACTGCGACCCATGAACATCGCCCGTGGACTCGAACAGCGACTCGAGAACCTCGTCGATGGTGTCAGTGCATCCGTGTTCCGGGGGCACATGCATCCCGTGACGATGGCGAGCCGCCTCGTTCGCCAGCTCGACTTCCTCTCGTTCGAGACCCCTGTAGGTACCCAGATCCCGAACGACCTGACGGTCGCGATCCACCCAGCCGACCTCGACCCGACGATCGACGTCGCTGCCCTCGAGGTCGAGCTCGCCGCGGTGGGCACCGTCGCTGCGGACGACGCCGGATGGCGACTGGTCGGGCCGATCGAGGTGCACCTCGCCACGAGCCATGCCGTGCCGAGGGGGATCCTCCAATGCGCCGGGGACTCGCTACCAGGGAGGCTGCCGGCATGGGGCCAGCTCATCGCGGTCGACGGGTCCGCCGTCGTTCCGCTGACGATCAACAGGACACTCATCGGCCGTGCCCTCGACTGTGATGTCCGATTCGCCAACTATCAGGTGTCACGCCATCACGCCGTCCTGACGCGTGTCCGCGGTGACGTCAGGATCTCCGACCTCGGTTCTTCCAACGGGACCAGGGTCAATGGCGACAGGATCTCGGAGCGGCCCGTCGACGTCCCACCGGGGTCGCTCGTCACGTTCGGGGACCTGTCGTTCACCTACCGATCGGTTGCCTGAGATGCCGGTCCTGTTCCTCAACATCATCAAGCTGCTGTTCCTCGCCCTGCTGTTCATCTTCCTGTGGCAGGTCACTCGTGCCGTGCGGTCCCACATCGGCTCGAATCCGGGCGCCCAGGTCGAGGGGATCGGCGCCGAGCTCGTCGTCCTCACGGGGTCCCGCGAAGCCCTGCGGGTTCGGCTGCGTGCACAGGGGCACGTCGTGGGCCGTTCACCCGAGTGCGACATTCCGATAGACGATCCGTACGCATCTGAGTTCCACGCACGCGTGGGTCTCCAGGGGGACACGGTGGTCGTCCACGATCTCGGATCCACGAACGGAACGTACGTCAACGGACGTAGAGTCACGAGTCCTACGACCGTGTCACGCGGCGACACGGTGCAGATCGGCAAGACAACGCTCGAGGTGCGATGAACTACGTCTGGGGAACCGGAACCCATGTGGGCCGGGTGCGCACCGGGAACGAGGACTCCCTCCATCCTGCCGCGTCCGGCAACTCCAACGGTCCGGCAGTGCTGATGGTCGCTGACGGCATGGGCGGCGCTGTTGCCGGGGAAGTGGCCTCGAGACTCGCTGTCGAAGCAGCCTCGGTCGCTCCCGATGGGGATCCGATCTCACCGGAGGACCGCGTCCTCGCTGCGAACACCGCGGTGATCGAGGCCACCCGCAACGACCCTTCACTCGCGGGCATGGGGACGACGATGACACTCGTCGTCCTGCGGGAAGACGGCACCGCGGACTTCGCGCATGTAGGTGACTCGCGCGCATATCTGCTGCGGGACGGCGTTCTGCGAACCCTGACCACGGATCACACCCTGGTCAACGAGCTCATGGAGCTCGGACGCATCACACCGAAGGAGGCCGAGAGCCACCCACATCGGCACCTCATCACCCGTGTGCTGGGTCTCGGTCCGATCGCCGTCGATACCTTCTCGATCGATCTCGAGGCCGGGGACAGGATCCTGTTGTGTTCCGACGGCCTGAACACGATGGTGTCCGATTTCGCCATCCAGGAGCTGCTGGCAGCCGGAGAAGGTGTCGACCCCACGGTCTGGGCACTCATCGAGCAGGCGAACACGGCAGGCGGTCTCGACAACACGACAGTCGTGCTCATCGACGTCAGGGCATGACCAGGTCGGCCGAGGCCGGCCTCATCGTTGCAGCAGCCATGCTCGCAGCGACAGGCGTGGCCATCGTCGAGTTCACGAGGGGGAACTGGCTCGACGCGCAGGCGGCGATCACCTTCATCGTGTTCCTCCTTGCCTTTGGCGGACTCCACCTGGCCACTCGCCTTTGGGCAAGCGGGTCCTCGACCCTCGTGGTACCGACCGCGGCGTTCCTGACCGCAATCGGGTTCATCGAGGTCTACCGCATCGACGCCCGCCTTGGAGCGCTCCAGCGGTGGTCCCTGCTCGTCGCCGCCGCCGCAGGGGCCGGAGTCCTGTGGCTGCTACGCGACCACGGTGTCGCCGTGTTGCGTCGGTATCGCTATGTCATGCTCGCTGTCGGCGTCGCGTTCCTGCTCCTCCCCCTCCTCCCCGACCGGTTCCCGATCGGAGGGGCGACCGTCAACGGTTCCCGCCTCTGGGTGCGTCTCGAGATACCGGGCATCGAGCGGGTGTTCAGCTTCCAACCGGGCGAGATTGCGAAGGTCCTCATCGTCGTGTTCCTCGCGTCGTACCTCGCAGAGCGGGCGGAGGCCATGTCGGCCGTCCATCGAAGGATCGGACCGCTGTGGATACCCGAGCCCCGCAACCTGTTCCCCGTGATCATCGCGGCAGGAGCGGCGTTCATCATCCTCATCTACCAACGCGACCTCGGGGCATCGTTGCTGTTGTTCGCGCTGTTCGTGACGATGCTGTACATCGCAACTGAGCGGTCGTTCTACGTCGTGGCGGGCGCGTTCCTCGCCCTGGCCGGAGGCGTTGTCGCATACTCGGCGTTCTCCCATGTCCAACGCAGGATCGAGGCATGGATCGATCCGTTCGGCGATCCTGCCGGTGCTGGTTACCAGACGGTGCAGAGCCTCTTCGCGATGGGTTCAGGGAGCCTGACGGGCTCGGGCCTCGGCTTGGGAAGGCCGGACCTCATCCCTGCTGCCGCAACCGACTTCATATTCGCAGCGATCGCGGAGGAGATGGGCCTCGCCGGCTCGTTGGCCGTCCTCGCGGGTTTTGCACTCCTCGTCACTGCTGGTTTCGGTATCGCGCTTCGTTCAAGGGATCGGTTCCGAAAGTACCTCGCGGGCGGGCTCTCGGCCGTCCTGGCACTCCAGGCATTCATCATCCTCGCGGGGATCCTGCGGATCCTGCCGATCACGGGACTCACCCTCCCGTTCATGTCGTACGGGGGATCGTCGCTCGTGGCCAACATGGTCATCGTGGTTCTGCTGCTGCGGGTATCGCATGAGGAGCGGGCGTGAACCACTCCCTTCGCTCCGCTGCGTACGTGCTGATCGGTTCCTTCTTCGTTCTGATCGCCGCAACGATCTGGGTTCAGGCCATCAAGGGTCCGGAGTTCCGCGACGATCCGCGCAACCCGCGTCTCGTTGCGTCACTGACGGGCCGCGAACGGGGCCCGATCGTCACGGCGGACGACGTGGTCGTCGCCGTGTCCGAGCCGGCACCGGACGATCCCCTCCTGTACGTTCGGTCCTATCCGGAGGGCGAGCTCTACGCACACACCGTCGGATACACCTCGGTCCTGTATGGCTCCCGCGGCATCGAACGCACGAGAACGCCTGACCTGGTCTCGAACCGGGATGCGACGATCTCGGGTGTGCTCAACGGCCTCCTCGGAGGTGACACCCGGCCGAGGGGTGTTCGGCTGACGATCGACCACGATCTCCAGCGCGCTGCGACCGAGGCGCTCGCCGGACAGAAGGGGTCCGTTGTTGCGATCGACCCCATGACGGGAGCGATCCTCGCAATGGTCTCACTGCCGAGCTTCGACCCGAACAGCCTGATCGGTTCCGATGCCGGACCCGCGGGGTCAGCGCTCGAGGACGATCCGAGCGATCCCCTGAGGAACCGTGCAATCGACGAAACGTACCCGCCGGGATCCTCGTTCAAGGTGATCACGACAGCGTCCGGGCTCGACTCGGGTACGGCGAGCCCATCCACCACGTTCGAGGACCCCGTCGAGCTCGAGCTGCCCGGCAGCACGTCGACGATCAGCAATGCCAACGGCGAGGTCTGTGCCGACGGGATGAGCGTGACGCTCGAGCGGGCCTTCATCAGGTCGTGCAACACGGTCTTCGGGCAACTCGGAATGGACGTCGGAGGCCTCACATTGGCGAGCACCGCTCGCTCCTTCGGTTTCAGCAGCGAGATCCCGTTCGAGCTGCCACTCCTGACGTCGGCCTTCCCGAATGGTGCACAGCTCCAGAGCGACCCCGCCGCAACGGCGCAGAACGCGATCGGACAGAGAGACGTCCAGGTGACGCCGCTGCTCATGGCGATGGCGGCCGGCTCAGTCGCCAACGCCGGCACGATTCAGAATCCCTACATCGTGTCGGAGGTGTTCACGTCCGATGGCCTCGTCGAGTCGACCACCGAGCCGTCGATCTGGGGTCGATCGATGAGTCCCGCCGCTGCGTCCGTGCTCGCCGATCTCATGGAGCAGGTGGTGATCTCGGGAACGGGCCAGAGGGCCGCCGTACCGGGTGTCCGCACCGCGGGAAAGACGGGGACCGCAGAGATCACAGGCAGCGCCCCGCACGCGTGGTACATCGGATTCGGGCCTGTCGCCCCCGGCCCGGACCAGCGATCGATCGCGATCGCCGTCATCGTCGAATCCGGGGGGGACTTCGGCGAGTCGGCGACCGGTGGCATCGTCGCCGCTCCTATCGCACAGCGTGTCCTTGCCGAGTTCTTTGGCGTCGGGCTGGACTGACCGCAGCACGGGATCGTCTCCTTGGACGATTGTTAAGGGCCTCGGGAAGTACCCTCAACCATCGTGGAAGAACGACTCCTCTCGGACCGGTACCGCATCGTCAAGCATCTCGCAAGGGGTGGGATGGCTGACGTCTACGCGGCCGAGGACGTCCTGTTGAACCGGTCGGTCGCCGTCAAGGTCCTTCACGCCAATTTCGCCTCCGACGAGGCGTTCGTCGCCCGATTCCGACGCGAGGCCCAGGCGGCTGCGAACCTGTCACATCCCAACATCGTCGCCATCTACGACTGGGGCCAGGATGCCGGCACCTACTTCATGGTCATGGAGCTCATCAAGGGCCGAACCCTCAGGGAGTTCTTGCGCGCGGGCGGCGCCATCCTTCCCCAGCGTGCCGCCGAGATCACGGCAGAGGCCGCGGCCGCGCTGAGCATCGCCCACCAACACGGCGTCTATCACCGCGACGTGAAGCCGGGGAACATCATGATCACGCCCGAGGGTGCGGTGAAGGTGACCGACTTCGGGATCGCGCGTGCGCTCGACGACTCCGAGGAACTCACACGAACCGGCGCCGTCATCGGAACCGCGACGTACTTCTCCCCCGAACAGGCACAGGGCCTGCCTGCAGACGAGCGCTCGGACGTGTACGCCCTCGGCATCGTCCTCTACGAGATGCTCGCCGGCAAGCCGCCGTTCACCGGCGAGAGTCCGGTCGCCGTTGCCTACCAGCACGTCTCCGAGATGGCGGTCTCCCCCGACCAGGTCAACCCTGATGCGCCGAGGGAACTCGCAGCGATCGCAGAGCATGCCATCCGGAAGAACCCGAGCGATCGGTACCAGTCCGCCGATGAGCTGCGGTCGGATCTTCTCCGATACCTCGCGGGAAGCGAACCGATCGCCGCGTCCGCGGTCGTCGCTGCCGCACCAACCGCCCTGCTCACGTCATCCACGCCCCCGACGCCGGGGTATCCGCCACCCGTCGTCGGAACACAGACCTTCGACGCACCTGTCGAGGAGCGCTCCCAGACCGGATACTGGGCGGCGGTCGGTGCACTGATCGTTGTGTTGCTGATCGGCGTCGCCCTGCTGGTCCGGTTGCTGACGGGTGGGGATCCCGCGACAACGGAGGTCGAGATCCCTGACCTCGCCGGGATGGCGGCCCAGGACGCGTTCGAGACGCTCCAGGCTTTGGACCTCAAGGTTCGCACCGAAGACGAGCAGAGCGACGTCGTCGCTGCTGGCCTCGTCATCAGGACCGATCCTTCAGCCGGGAGCCTCGTTGCGGCCGAGAGCTTCGTCACGGTGGTCGTCTCCATAGGAGCGGAGGAGTTCGGTGTCCCGAACGTCGTTGGGGAGAACGTCGACGTCGCACGTGCGAGGATCCAGGCGGACGGCTTCGACGTCGGCTCCATCACGTACGAGCTCACCGAGGATGTCGACGAGAACATCGTGATCAGGCAGAGCCCAGAGGCAGGCGCCACCGCACCTCCTTCGACGGCTGTGAACCTCGTCGTTTCGTCGGGTCCGTTCTCGATCGAGGTGCCGGACGTCGCCGGGAGGACCGCGGAGACTGCCGTGATCCAGCTCCAGCGCGAGGGCTTCGAGAGCGTCAGGACCGAGGAGGCACCTTCGCCAGACGTGCTCGCCGGGTTCGTCATCGAGACGAATCCAGCCGCCGGTCAGGTCGTGCCACGGGACGCGACGATCACCGTCATCGTCTCGTCGGGACCCGAGCCGGTTGGCGCGCCGAACCTGGTCGGCCTGTCCCGATCCCAGGCAGAGAGCCAGCTCAATGCGCTGGGGCTGCTCCTCGTGGTGAGCAACGACACGGTCGAGGTCGCCGTCGACTCCGGGCTGATCGGCAACGTCGCCGAGCAGTCACCGGGTCCGGGAACCGAGCTCGAGGTGGGATCTGAGGTCGTTGTGCGCCTCGGAGTCCCGAGACAGGTCACAGTGCCGAACCTTGTAGGTCTCACCCCTGAAAATGCCCAGACGACTGCGGCGAACGTCGGTCTGAACGTCGACATCGTCGAGACGCGTACCACCAACACCCAGAACCTCGACAACACGGTTGCCACACAGATCCCACCGGCGGGTTCCACCGCGGAGGAGGGCAGCTTCATTGAGATCTCCGTGTACTCCTACCGGCCGATCGTCCCGGATTTCTCAGGCAAGACCCTCGCCCAGGCCCAGGCCGAAGCGACTGCCCTCGGACTCGGCACCGTGACCCAGTCGGGTACGACCGCATCCTGCCCCACTGACGGGCTGATCGTCTCCCAGAACCCCGTCGCCGGGACAGAGGTCGACAGGGACACCGATATCGCCGTGGAAGTCTGCGACCTCCCATGACCGGCGTGGAGGAGATCTCCGCGCGCAACGAAGCACTCCTGGAGTGGTACCGCGACGCGAAGCGAGATCTCCCATGGCGGGACGTCGATGATCCTTACCTGACCCTTGTGTCGGAGACGATGCTCCAACAGACCCAGGTGACCAGGGTGATCGAGAGGTTCGAGCGATTCATCGAACAGTTCCCCGACCCCGAGTCCCTTGCATCTGCATCGGTCGCCGACCTGCTCGCAGAGTGGTCCGGCCTCGGGTACAACAGCCGGGCGCTACGCCTCAGGGATGCCGCTGCAATCGTCGCAAGGGACGGATGGCCGACCACCGCCGACGGGCTCAGAAGTCTTCCCGGCGTCGGGCCATACACGGCGGCTGCGATCGCCTCGATCGCCTTCGGCGAGCCCGTGGCAGCCGTGGACACGAACCTCCGGCGGGTGCTCGGCCGATGGATGGGCGAGTCCCTGGCGGGACAGGCCCTCGAGGAGCGGGCGGCCCTTGCCCTCGGGGATCCCGCTGGCGACTGGAACCAGGCGCTCATGGATCTCGGCTCGTCGATCTGCCGACCGCGGGAGCCGAGGTGTGCCGATTGCCCCGTCGTTGCGTGGTGCCTCGATCCCTCGGTATACGAAGCTCCACCGCCCCAACCGGCGTTCAACGGTTCGCGCCGTGAGCTGCGCGGCGCGATCGTGAAGGCAAGCACCGCCAGCGGGAGCCCGTGGGATGCCGGAAGGGCACTCGGGCGGGAGGATGCCGAGATCGCCTCCGTCATCGAGGACCTCCGGGAGGAGGGCCTGCTCTCAGGGGACGGGTGATCGCTGCGCTATGAAGTTGGCCAGCAGGGCCTTGCCCTGGGTGGTCAGCACAGACTCTGGGTGGAACTGCACCGCTTCGATCGGAAGGTACCGGTGCCTCACGCCCTGGACGACACCGTCCTCGGAATGTGCGGTCACCTCGATGTCCTCGGGAACCTCGATTGCGGCGAGCGAGTGGTATCTGGTCGCCACGAAAGGGTTCGGAAGGTCCGCGAACACACCAAGGCCATCGTGCGTGATGTCGGAGGTCTTTCCGTGGCGGGGCTCGGGAGCGAGGTCGACCGTCCCACCGAAGGCCACCACCACCGCTTGGAGACCGAGGCACACGCCGAGCGTCGGGATGTCGGGCCCGAGCTGGAGTATGTAGTCGATGGAGTGACCTGCGTCCTCTGGCCTCCCGGGACCGGGGGAGATCACGACCCGGTCCGGGTTGAGCGCCCGCGCACCGTTGGCGTCGACGACGTCATTGCGGATGACGACGGGTTCGGCACCGAGCTCGCCGATGTACTGCGCGAGGTTGTAGGTGAACGAGTCGTAGTTGTCGAGGATCAGGACCTTCATCCGACACCCCCGCCCGAGTCGAGCAGGTTTGCACCCATCCAGTCGTACACCGAGAACAGGACGATGAAGAACACCACGACGAAGATGATCGCCAGAACGACCTTGATCGGCATCGGACCGGGGAGTGCCAGGAATACCCTCTTCATGACACTCCGAGTGCCTCTGCATTCGGACCGTCGACGAGTTCCGCGAACACGATCATGCGCTGGCGTGAACTGAACTTCGGATGGCAGGTGGTGAGCGTGAGCCACGCACCCGGGCGGTCCTGGACCACCCAGAACTCGGTCGGCCGCACGATGACCGTCTCCCTCACGGCGTAGGCATGGATCCCGATGGCGGTCTCGACCTCGATGCGGTCACCGGGCCTGAGCTCGTCGAGCTCGTGGAAGGGTGCCCCGTAGGTCGTCCGGTGACCGGAGATGACCGCGTTCCCGGGTTGGCCGGGGAGGGCTGTAGATGGCATGTGCCCTGCGCCGTTCCGGAGATCCGCCCTGGTAACGCCCTCGACAACTGCCCATCCCTCGGAGAGTCGCTCGATCGTGGGGATCCGGATGATCGCGAAGGCCTCCCCCTCGGGTGGTGGAGCCTCCACGAGCAAGGGGACGGGGTCCCCGACGGCACCGGATCCCGGTTCGTCCGATCCGGGGCCATCCGATCCCGGAACATACTCGACGGTCCCGATTTCGGCGGAGGCGAACCAGCTGACCGCTTCGGATGACCGCTCATTGTTGTTCTGCTGGGCGAGCCATGTGGTGAAGAACAACTGGTGGGCGACGAAGCCGAGGAGGAACAGACCGAACCAGACACACGTCCACCCGAGGATGCGGATCGTCCTCACAACCCGTCTACGGGGGTTCGTCACGGATTCGGGGTTCGATTTCAACTCGACGACGATCCAGCTCATGACGTCGGAGGCTACAGCCGGTGGGCGGATTGGGTACCCCGAAACGTCACGCGACCGACTCCGCTAGCCTTGCGTCCATGCCGAAGTCAAAGGGCCGGAAACAGGCGAACAGGCGTCCTACCCCCCCGTCGCACAAGCCGACAGCCGTCGATACCAAAGGCCCGTCCCCGCTGTGGTACGTCGCCACGATGTTCGGCCTGATGGGCCTGGGGCTCATCGTCATCCTCTCGAACTACATCGGATTCCTCCCCGGAGGAACGTCGAACACCTACCTCATCGCCGGTCTCGGCGCGATCGGTGTCGGCTTCGCGATGACGATGAACTACCGCTGAGACAGCCGTCAGATCGTGGATCGGCCGATGCCGCTCCACTAGGCACGAACCATGTCCTCCCGGCAGTGGCGGGGCGGTTCGATATCTCCGTCGTGGGCCTGGGTGATCGTCAGGCTCAAGCCACACACCGTGCACAAGAACGGCACGTCGACCTCGTGGACGTCGTCGAGTTCGGGGTCGGGCGGTGGCCCTGATGCGATGAACCGGATACTCCAGACCGTCAACACCAGGATGAGGCCGGCGACGACGAACGCGATGAAGATGGTCACGCGAGCGACTCGATGATCGTGCCGTTCGCGAGTCCCCCTCCCTCGCACATCGTCTGGAGGCCATAGCGGCCGCCGGAACGCTCGAGTTCGTTCACGAGGGTCGTCATGAGGCGGGCCCCGCTCGCACCGAGGGGATGGCCGAGTGCGATGGCACCGCCGTTCGGATTGACCCTGTCCCAGTCGACTCCGGTCTCGTGGAGCCAGGCACCGATGACCGCTGCGAACGCCTCATTGACCTCGAACAGGTCGATGTCCCCGATCGACATACCCGCCCGCTCGAGCACCTTGCGCGTCGCTGGAATAGGGCCAGTGAGCATCGTGATCGGATCCGTTCCGGCGAGGGAGAACCCAACGAACCGTGCACGTGGCTTCATGCCGAGCGAATCGGCCTTCTCACGGGACATGATGAGGATGGCGGCGGATCCGTCGGTGATCTGTGAGGAGTTCCCCGCCGTGACGACGCCGTCCTCCTTGAAGGCGGGTTTGAGGCTTGCGAGGCCCTCAATGGTCGTGGTGTGTCGGAGACCCTCGTCGACGGTGACCGTGGTCGTGACGCCATCTGCCTTGACCTCGATCGGCACGATCTCGTTGTCGAATCGGCCCTCCTTTGTTGCCCGTATGGCGCGCATCTGGGAGTCGTAGCCGATCCGGTCGAGGTCCTCACGTGACAGCTCCCACTGTTCGGCGATCATCTCGGCGGACAGGCCCTGGGGTACGAGGCTGTCCTGGTATCGGGAACGCATGAGCTCGCCGAAGGGGTTCGAGGTCCCTGCCGACGATCCCATGGGGACCCGCGACATCGACTCAACGCCAGCTGCGACGACGACGTCGTACGAGCCTGCCATGACACCCTGCGCGGCGAAGTGGACGGACTGCTGGGAGGACCCGCATTGGCGGTCGATCGTCACACCGGGGACCGTCTCGGGCCACCCTGCGCCTAGGACGGCGTTGCGGGCGATGTTGTACGTCTGTTCCCCGACCTGGGAGACACACCCCATGATCACGTCGTCGACGACGGACGGATCGAGGGACGTCCGTTCGGCGAGCGCCTTGAGCGTCTCCGCGGCTAGGTCGGCCGGGTGCCTGTCCGACAGTGCACCATTGCGCCTGCCAAGTGGTGTCCGCACGGCGTCGACGATCACGGCCTCACGCATGGTGGCTCCTCATCACGGCAGTGGAGACGATCGGATTCGAACCGACGACCCCCTGGTTGCAAACCAGGTGCTCTGCCAACTGAGCTACGTCCCCTCGGAAGCGTCAAGTGTAGAGGTCGGTGGCGGATTCCGGTTCAGAGAATGCCCGGCTTGATGATCATGGCGACGAAGGCAATCGCCACGATGACCGTGAGGAGGTGGATGAGGCCGACGACGGACTTCATCTTCGCCACGGCACTCTCGTCCTCGACTCCGCTCTCCTCGACGATCGCCTCGATCTCCTTGAGGCGGGGGTCGAGCAGGAACATGCTGATGGCGAATGCTGCGACGACGGCCAGGAGGCCGATACCGACGAAGATGTCCTCGAAGCCGTAGGTGGTCTCGATGACGAGCCAGATGCCGAAGACGAGTGTGATGACCGCCGCCGGCCCCATGACCCTGCCTGCGGTCTTCGAGGCCCGAATCATCGTCGTCATGTAGGTCGGCGTGCCTGCCTTGGTGGCTCCCGCCGTCAGGCTCTCGAGGTACACGTGGGACCCGAACAGGGTCGCTCCTCCAATGGCGTGTGCGAGCAGGATCCACTTGTACATACGACCTCCCGTGGGCTCGTGGGGATCGTAGCCGCACACCCCCGTGTGTCCACGACCCGGGACCCGGTCCCGCAGAGCCATTGCATTGGTGGATTGGTACCATCCGCGTCCGCACGGGCCCATAGCTCAGCTCGGTTAGAGCGCATCCCTGATAAGGATGAGGTCCCTGGTTCAAATCCAGGTGGGCCCACTCGATATCCTCACCGACTACCGGGGGTCCGCGACTCCACCTTGTCACGCGTGTGCCGGATCATCACCAGCGAGGTCGGCACCGGTCCCGCCATTGCCCTACCCGCAAGGACACGAGTCGGCGCTCCAGGTTCAAATCCAGGTGGGCCCACTCGAGACCCTCACCGACTACCGGGGGTCCGCGACTCCACCTTGTCACGCGTGTGCCGGATAATCACCCGCGAGGCAGGCACCGATCCCGCCACGGCCCTACCCGCGGGCCTACCCGCGGGCCATGACGGGACACTCCGGGTTCACCGGTACCGGTTCACGAGCAGCGCAGTGCCGTCTGGCATCCACGAAACAGGATTGTAGAAACTCGCTACCTGGACGTCGAGAGTCGTGGATTCGCCCGACTCGACGTTGACCACCACGACGTTCATCGGAGGCAGGTTCGTCGCATGGATGGGGAGGCTGCTCGGCCCTGTCCCCCACAAGGGTGCGGGTCGCTTCGGGCCCCCGAAGATCGCACGGGGTGCGTTCGGGTTGTATTGCAGGAGTGCGATCTCGGTACCGTCCGGGGACCACCGAGGGTTCCATCCGAGGTCAGCGGGGATCGACTCCAGGCGCCTCGCACCGGATCCATCCATTGCCATGACCCAGATCTCACCGCCGGACCAGTAGGCGACGGTCCCATCCGAACTCACGTCCGGCTGCATGTCTGGGAGGTCGTCGTTGGTGAGCCTCGTCGGATCTCCACCGGCCACGGGAACGCTCCAGATCTCGCCGGTGTCCGACATCCCGAAATCCACAACTCCCGTACCGAGGTTGTCGTAGAAGACGATGGTCCCATCCGGCGACCATGAAGGGAACTGATCCACACCCGGATCACTCGTCAATCGTGTCGTTGGCACGGCGAGGTACGAACCGTCGGTGGGTGTCTCGGCCCCTGAGAGGTCCGCTACGTAGATGTCCGAATTGCCGAGATGCGTCCCCTGAAACGCGATCTGCGTTCCGTCTGGCGACCACGCGGGGTGTGCAACGGACGCGAAGTCGATCTCCGCGAAGTACACGTAGCCACCCCGGGTCGACCCGACCGGTACGATGGCCATCCGCACCGGGCCCCCCGGTTGGCATCCGCCGCAGAACCCGACGTCGATCGAGGTTGTGAGGAAGACGATGCGCTGCCCGTCCGGGGAGAGGTTCGCCATCCAGGCATCCTCCGGGAGACCGAGGTTGGACGTCGACCCGTCGATTCCCACGATCTCGACACCAAGCGGTGGCACCGCTCCAGGCGGTACCACCGCTTGGTCAACCGTCGTCGTCACGGCAGTCGTTACCGTCGTTGCCATCTCCGCGGGGTCCTCGGCGTCCTCGCTGGCGTTGAATACGAAGACGGCCGTGAGGGCACACACCGCAACGACCGCAGCACCGACAGCGATCAGGCCGCGACTCCTCGGACGGACTCCTCCGCTGCGATTCTCGGTGCGTTCCTGGGTTTGCATGTTCACGCTCCTTGATTGGCTAGCGACGAGCACGGGCGCGGCGACCGGTTGAAGAGCATTTGGATCCGGGACCGGATTCGCTCCCCGGACCATCCGGTCGATCTGGTCGAAGGTCATGCCCTGTCCCTTCCTGCGACCGGAGGGAAGGTCATCCCTGCGCGCGCGAAGCTCGGTTCCAGCATTCGGGCCATCCTTCGGTACGAACGGTGAATCCGCTGGTCGACAGCTGATTTGGTCAGGCCGAGCATCTCGGCGATGGCTTCCCGAGGGAGGTCCTCCCACGCGGCGAGCATTACGATCTCGCGGTCGAGCGGCCTCAACCTGCGTACGGCGGCGAGAACCTGCGCATCCACCGAATTCTGGACGACGACAGTCATCGGATCCTCCGGCGGCGTGACGCCGAGGCCGGCGAGCTTGACCGCAAGGCGGTGACGTCGCCGGGAGGTCCTCAGCTGGTTGGACAGGACGTTGCCTGCGATCCCGTACAAGTAGGGAAGTGTTCGGGGTGGCTCAGGCACCTCATCGAGGCGCCGCCACGCGACGAGGAAGGTCTCTGCACAAACGTCGGCAGCGTCTGACGCGCTCGTCCTCCTTGCACAATACGCAAGCACCAGGAGCCGATACTCCCCGTAGAGGGACTCGAACTGCGCCTCACTGTTCGTTGGTATGCGTGCCATCAACCCTTCATGTCCATCCGAGTCGACTGGTTGACAGGATTCTCGTCCGATCGGATCTACGCCGCTGAGAGAACGCTGGCAAGGAGGGACTGCGCTGCGGTCCCAGCCGATCGTGGGTGTTGGCAGGCCCAACATTTGAGTCGTCGATCGGTTGGCAACGCACGAGCAAGGAGTCCGCCAGACAGCCCGTGAATCGCATGTTGGCCCTCAGCGATATCTCGTCCGATCAGCGATGGCACCGTCGATCAGTGCTCGGATCGAAGCTGCGGACGTCCATGTTCCATCGCACTTCGACGCCGAGGTTCTTTCCGCCTCCGGAGGGTTCCACAAAGCGAACGCCCTCACCGACGATGAGGTGGAGCAACGATTGGAGCTGACGGCAACCGCCCCATTCGAGAGGCACCTCTTGGGTCCGCTGTTGCCTGGCGCGTGGCGACTTCGACACAACCTCCGCTTGGTGGATGCGCTGTACGTTGAACTCTCGTCTCACATCAGAGCGCCGATCATCACTACGGATGCCGGTCTCGCCACTGCAACTTCGAGAGCCGAGCTCGTGGGCATGGGACCTCCTCCCGACTGACGGGCTGCCCACGTGTTCACGACCGGGTCGGGGCCTTCAGGTGCCGTGAGGCCGAGCACTGCGTCCAGTGGGAAGTGGATCGCTTCCATGTGGATCTCCTAGAGTCCAGCCATGGACATCATTCTCATCGCTGGTCTGTGGCTACCCCGGTCGATCTGGACAAATGTCGATGCCGAACTCGAACGGCTGGGGCATCGAGCTCTACCGGTGGCTCTGCCTGGCGTCGACTATCCATCGACCACCGCAACCCTGGCCGACCAGGTCACTGCCACCCTTGCTGCTGTCGACGCAGCCGACCGGCCGATCGTCGTAGGCCACTCGGCCGCCTGCACCCTCGCTTGGATGGTCGCCGACCAACGACCCGATGCGATCGCTCGCATCGTGCTGATCGGTGGCTTCCCGGCCGCTGACGGTGAGGCGTACGCCGACTTCTTCCCCTCCGTCGGCGGCGTCATCCCCTTCCCCGGTTGGGATCCCTTCGAGGGCGCCGACTCCGCCGATCTCGGCGAGGCGGAGCGGGACCGCATTGCCTCGGCAGCCGTCCCTGTCCCCGAGGGCGTGTCCAAGGGCATCGTGCGACTGACGGACGACAGACGCTTCGACGTCCCGGTTCTCCTCGTATGCCCCGAGTTCAGCCCCGAGCAGGCCAAGGCATGGATAGACGCAGGCGATGTCCCCGAACTCAGCGGAGCAACCCAGGTCGCCTTTGCGGACATCGACTCCGGGCACTGGCCGATGGTCACCCGACCCGCTGAACTGGCCCGGATCCTCGGTGCCCCACCCGGCGAAAGCTCGTGATCCGTCTGCGGTACTGGTTGGTGGCCGTTCGACCGTTAGCAGTTCGCCATGATCCTGCGTGGGGAACGTCATCAAGGGCTCCGGCCACGTCAGCCTTCGGATCGATCCCGCCCATCCGGTGAAGCGGCCCCGTCGGGCCAAGCAGCGATGCAGACGCGGTTGCCTGCGCGATCGGCGAGCGTCCACCAACGAGGTGCCTGGGAGTCGTCGACGATCCGGCCGCCTGCCGCGAGCGCGGCCGCGACGCGCTGCTCGGCGCACTCGCGAGCGACCGACACGTCGATGTGCATGGCGTGCCGAAGCGGTTTCGCGGGGTCCAGCTCCTGCAACCAAACGGTGGATCCGTGGCCGAGAGGGTCGACCCCGTTGTCGTCGGACATGGGCGCGTAGCCGAGCACCGCCCTCCAGAATCCGACATCGATTGCGTCCGGCTGTGCCGCGATGGCCAGTTGCACCTCCTGCACTGCGCCACGGTCGGGACTGGCACCATGGGTCCGGGCGACCGCCGACACGGCTCGCGCAACCTCTGCGTGGCGCAGCTCGAGATGCCAGATGTCGCGGGTGAGCCGGACCGTGAGGCGGTCCGATGCAACAGTCATCAGGATCTCCGCGTCCGCTCCCAGATCGCTCGCCACTGCCGCCGCCAGGCGAGTCGCCTCGACGAGGGACCCGACGGAGAACACCGCCGTAGCACCACCGTGCAACACCACCCAGTCACCGACGCCATCCGCGACGAGGAACTCGCTCCAACCCTGTTCACTCATTCCGCACCTCCTAACGTGACGCTACCTCGGGGCACCTTGGAGCGGGACGGACGAGTCAGAATCGGCCGCCCGCCCTTATCGGACTCGGTCGGTCAACCCGGCTGGATTCGATGACCTCACTACTGTCGACAAGAAGCCATTGAAGGCGCGGGCCGAACCCGCGAGCTGCCACCGAAGCAGCGGGTTCGAAGCCCGTGGTTCGGCCATCACGCGAGCCCCTCAGATGGTTCATCGTTGGTAATGTTCCGACAGCCACGATCGCGCTGACTCGTCAAGGACGGTGACGCCATGGATTCGACCGAGATCTTCCTCGCCATTACTGGTGTCATTGGCCTCGTGCTCGGGGTTTGGGCGCTCATCGACCTTTGGCGCGGGCCCTACACGGTCGTGGGGAAGATCGGCTGGACCGTCGGCATCATCTTCCTCCCGATCGTGATACCGATTGTGTACCTTGTGTCCAGGCCGACCAGCAAAATGCAGCAGAAGTCCTATGAGATCGACGAGTCACGCGAGGACATCCTTCGGGAGTACGGCCACGGAGGAGACCTGTAGGTCTGTCAACCAACGCCAACACGGCGCCGCGGAATTGCCGCCTTGGCTCCCTCAGGGGGTCGAGACCGCCAGGCGAGCCTCGATAGTCTCGTTGACGGCTTCGGGATAGGGGGAGGGTTCATCGCCGTCGTCGAGGTGCGCGATAGCGGCTGACATCTCGTCACGCTGGGTCAGGACGAATGCCTTGTCGACGATGTCGCCGTGGCCGGGGACGACGGCACCCGTGATCGAATCGGCGAGGACACCGAGTGTCTCCACCCACGCTCGCGGGAAGGAGTCACCGAACGACGGAGGGGCACCCTCCTCGACCAGGTCACCAGCCATGACGACGTCATCGACGAGGACCACGATGTCCGAGTCGGTGTGTCCCAGGCCGGGATGCCACAGCCGGACGTCCCTGCCGCCGAGATGGAGATCGAGCGCATTCCGGAAGGTCACCGTCGGAGGCGTGATGGTCACCTCACCGAAGAGAGCTCGCTTGTCGGCGGGAACCCAGTCCGCTTTGGCCAGCTCGGTCAGTGTGCGCTCACCGTCGGCGATCATCACCTCACGACACCGTGTGTGGCCCAGGATCTCCGCCGTGGGAAAGCGCGCATTGCCGAACGTGTGATCCCAATGGAAGTGCGTATTCACCAGGTAGCGGATGGGGGAGCGCGACACAAGAGCGATGTCCCGGAGTAACTCGTCGGCGTCCGGGTGGTTCGATCGGCTGTCGACGACGATGAGCCCTTCATCGGTGATGATCAGGGCGATGTTCTGGTCCAGCGACGCGTACCTGCGTCGAAGAACGCCTGCGCCTACCTCGTCCCACGTGTCACCGGCCCTCGACATGCGCCCTCCACGCCTCATATCCGCCGATCAGGTCCGTTGCCCTGCTCAATCCGAGTTCACGGAGGCGTGAGGCAGCGAGGGACGAGCTGCATCCCTGCCGGCACACCAGGATGACCTCCTGATCAGGCGCCACATCCATGATCCTCGAGGGGCTCGAGGGTGCAAGACGCCATTCGAGGACGGTCAGGTCGATGATGTGGGCCCCGGGGAGGTCCCCCTGGGCGGACCGTTGCGCGGAGTCCCGCACGTCAACGACGATCGCTCCCTTTGACACCGCATCCGACAGATCCGATGGTGCGACGCGATCGAATCCGGATCGGGCACGCTCGAGCATCTCGGACACGGTAATGGAACTCATCGGCGCCGAAACATGAGACTTCGATCCCGCTGCGGTTCCGCTGGAGCAGACGAGCTGATCGCCATCGCGTCAAACACGGATCGCGCTTTCACTTCGGGACGGACCCGATCTCCCGACCTTCCCTGGCCGTTCGGACGGCTCACGAGGCCCGGTAGGTCGTTGTCTGGTAACGGCGACCGCCGTAGCCGCCGCTGGACCAGGAGGAGATGTCGGCGAGGATTCCCAAGCCCAGGATGATCCAGTCGAACCCCGTCACGCCCCCGGGGAAGACCACGACATACATCATCGTCGTCCACGGCACGGCTAGCCACCCTATGAATGGCACGAGGAACGAATCGAACGCGAGGTTCCACCTCGTCTGATCTATGACCCACCACACGAGGATCGCGAACCGTGGACCGAGGATCACGAGCGAGGCGAACAGACAGCACATCAGGTTGCTCCTTCCAATCGAGAATCTACCCGACGCCTTGTAGGTGTGCTGAGGAGAGTGGGAGGAAGCAAGCTATATAGACAGACTACTTACCGATATGTAGGATATCTACATAGTGAAGACGAACCCGCCATCGTCCGTTACCGATCACCGCCGGTCCCAGTGGCTGAAGGGAGTTCTCGACCTCTGTGTGTTGGCTCGCCTGCGCAACGGCGAAGCGTACGGGTACGAGCTGGCGGCAGGGCTGGCAGCGGAGGGGTTCGGTGAGATCAAGGGCGGCACGCTCTATCCGCTCCTCAACCGGTTGGAGCGCGACGGTCTGGTCGCAACGCTGTGGCGGGTCAACGATCAGGGACCGGACCGCAAGTACTACCGAATCACCCCCCTCGGCGCGTCCGAACTCGCGGAGGCGAGGAACGCCTGGTCCGACTTCACCGCAGTTGCGGAGTCGATCCTTTCGAACTCGGATGAGGAGCCGACGTGAACCAACAGTCGTGGACATACCTGTCGCAGCTCAGCCGGGCCCTCCAGCAGGAGGGTGTTGACGGTGCTCGTGCCGGCGAGTTCGTCGCCGAGGTCGACAGTCATCTCGCCGAGACCGGTGCGGACCCGGTCGAGGAGTTCGGGCCACCGTTCGAGCTCGCAGCGGAACTCGCGAGGCGGCCCGGATCCCGGAGGCCCGGATGGCTCCCACCGATCTGGGCCATGTGGCTGGCGGGCCTGGTGCTCTCATTGGCCCTGGTCGTGGTGGTCGACGCAGTCATGGCTGGATGGGACGGCGCAGGCGTGCCGATCAGGGCACGCGGCATCTTCTACATCGGCGTGTTCTTCCCGGCGATGATGGTCCTCAACTACGCAAGCACCCGCCTGCTCACTGGCCGCACCTGGAACGACCTCGTCGATGGCCGCGTCCTGCTCGCCATCCTCGGCATCGCCATCGCGACTACCACGGCGTCGACGATCGCAGGCGACCGGGTCATCGCCCGGGTGCCCGCTCCGGTGTTCTGGGGCGTCGTGGTCGCGGTCATTCCGGCCCTCGTGCTCCTCATCGTCAAACGGAACAATACGATCCGCTTTCCTGACCACGCGAGCCATCTCCGGCGGCTCAAGCGCGGCCCACTCGCAGGTCGACCACCGTCCGAACCGTCCCGCTGAAAGGCGGCTACGGCGCGAGGCGTCCCGGAATCCGCGAGAATCCCCGTGCGCGAGGGAGGGACGACATGACGGACTCACGGATCGAGAACCTGCTGCACGAGGATCGGGTGTTTCCACCCGATCCCGCGTTCACACGCCAGGCGAACGCATCGGCGGATCTCTACCACGAGGCAGATGCCGACATGGTGGGGTTCTGGATGGACCAGGCACATGCACGGATCGACTGGTTCACTCCCCCAACCGTCGCCCTCGACGATGCACGCCCGCCCTTCTATACGTGGTTCAGCGACGGCGAGCTCAACGTGTCGCACAACTGCCTCGACCGGCACCTCGCCTCGGGTGGGGACAAGGTTGCGTACCACTGGATCGGCGAACCTGGCGACACTCGCACGATCATTTATCAAGAGCTCTCGGATGAGGTGAACCGATTCGCGAACGGTCTCAGGGAGCTTGGCGTTGAGAAGGGCGACCGGGTGGCAATCTACATGGGGATGGTGCCCGAGCTCGCTATCGCCATGCTCGCATGCGCACGGATCGGAGCACCCCATTCGGTCATCTTCGGGGGCTTCAGCGCCGATTCGATCGTGGATCGGGTCGACGACGCGGGCGCGAGGGTCCTCATCACATGCGATGGCGCCTGGAGGCGGGGCACGGTGGTTCCCCTCAAGGAGAACTGCGACCTCGCGATGGCGGCGACGAGCACCATCGAACACTGCATCGTCCTGCGAAGGACGGAGACGGATGTCACGATGGTCGAGGGGCGGGACGTCTGGTGGCATGACCTCGTGGCCGACCAACCGACTGCCTGCGAGCCCGAGGTCATGAACGCCGAGGACCTCTTGTATCTGCTGTACACCTCAGGCACCACGGCCAAGCCGAAGGGCATCATGCACACCACCGGCGGCTACCTGGTCGGAGCTGCGACGACCCACTCGATGGTGTTCGACATCAAGCCTGACACCGACGTGTACTGGTGCGCGGCCGACATCGGGTGGGTAACCGGGCACAGCTACATCGTCTATGGGCCGCTCGCAAACCACACGACCAGCGTCATGTATGAGGGGACACCGGACCACCCTGACAAGGACCGCCTGTGGTCGATCATCGCCGAGTACGGCGTGACGATCCTGTACACGGCGCCAACCGCGATCAGGGCATTCATGAAGTGGGGGAAGGAGTATCCGGAGCGTCACGACCTCTCGACGCTCCGACTCCTCGGCACCGTCGGGGAGCCGATCAACCCCGAGGCGTGGATGTGGTATCACGAGACCATCGGGGGCGGGACCTGTCCGATCGTCGACACGTGGTGGCAAACCGAGACGGGGTCCATCATGATCTCGCCACTCCCGGGCGTCACGCCGACGAAGCCGGGGTCGGCGACGAAACCGATGCCCGGCATCTCGGCCGAGGTCGTGGATGCGGACGGCAATCCGGTTCCACCGGGAGGCGGCGGCTACCTGACCATCACCCAGCCGTGGCCATCGATGCTCCGCTCGATCTACGGTGACGACAAGCGCTACGTCGACACGTACTGGACCAGGTACCCGGGCCGCTACTTCCCGGGCGACGGTGCGAGGATCGACGAGGACGGCTACCTGTGGGTGCTCGGACGCGTCGACGACGTGATGAACGTCTCCGGCCACCGGATCTCAACCATGGAGGTCGAGTCCGCTCTGGTCTCACACCCTGCGGTTGCCGAGGCCGCCGTCGTCGGCGCGACGGACGACATGACGGGCCAGGCGATCGCAGCCTTCGTCACCTTGCGGAGCGGCTACGAGGACACCGACGAACTGAACGACGAGATCCGGAACCACGTCGCAACGAAGATCGGGGCGATCGCGCGACCGCGCACGATCGTCTTCACCCCGGACCTCCCCAAGACCCGTTCCGGCAAGATCATGCGACGGCTCCTGCGTGACATCACCGATCATCGGACACTCGGCGACGTCACGACCCTCGCAAATGCCGAGATCGTCCAGTCGATCGCCGATCAGGCAGAGGCCCACCGCGACGACTGACGATGACTCCTCGTTCCAATCGGTGGGTCATCCCTGCGGGGCGGATACCTCAAGCGAGGTAACGAGACGCGGCCTTCGCCGCGGAGCGCCCTGACGCCACCGCTGCCGTCATGCCACCTCCGCCTATCCACGCGCCGGTGAGGAAGAGGTTCGGAATCGGCGTCCTCGGAGAGCGGCGATCCATCATGTTCGCGACGGATTGCTCACGTCCGTAGAGGCTGCCGTGGGGTTGACGGACGTAGCGGGCATTCGTGAGCGGGGTGCCGACGTGGCTGGTGACAATCGAGGTACGGAGTCCGGGGAGGAGGGCGTCGGCACGGTCGATGAGGACCCGTCCCGCTTCCTCCTTCACCCTGAGATACTCCGGGTTCACCCGATAGTTCTCGAGGTCGCCACCCGTGCCCCAGACGTCTGCGTGGTCCCACGGAGCGAGCGTCGTGAGGGCGAGCACCGAGCCGCCCTCGGGGGCACACGTCGGATCGACGATCGTGTAGTTCGAGACGATCATGGCAGCCTCCTCGAACCGCCCACCGAGGATCGCCTCGTACTCCGCTTCGAGGTCGTAGCCGACCATGTCGAAGAACTCGTGATGGTTCCAGCCTTCCGCGGCGAGGTCGCGGTTCACGCCGAGGTGCACCACGAGGCTCGACAGGGCAGGAACATCGCTCTCGAAGCCCTCTGCCCAGTCCGGGTCGACCGTTCCCACAGGGAGGAGCCCCAGCGTCGCCGTGGGACTCGCGTTCGAGACGACGGCCCTCGCCGTGATCGTGAGGCCCTTGTCGGTGACAACGGTCACGCCCTCCGCCGTCGGCTCGATCGACGTCACGATGTTGCGGAGGTGCACCTGACCACCGTTCTCCTCGATCACCTCGGTGATGGCCCACGTCATCGTCCCCGAGCCACCCGTCGGATACCACGCGCCGCCCGTGTGATACGAAAGCAGGGTGAGGGCGAACTGCCCCGCCGAGACCTTCGATGGCGGCAGGCCGAGGTACCCCCAGAGGGTCGATACGAGCGCCTTCGCCTCCACGGAGCTCAGATACCGATCGACGAACGCCTGCCACGAGCTCGCGAAGGCGCCGGCCATGTCGGGATACCGGATCGGCATCTCATGGAGAGGGACGCTCGTGCCGGCGGATCGGTCCCGTGCGTACCGAGCGACGTCGTGGCCCACACGCTCGATCGCGTCGAACAGGTCCCTCGCGCCATTGCGCTCATGCGGCAGCACCTCCGAGAACGCAGCCAGGTACCCCGACACGTCTGCAGGTACGGCGACCTCGAAGTCGGGATACCGAACGGTGTAGAAGGGCTCCAGGCGGTTGAACTCGACGCGGTCCATGATGCCGAGGGACTCGAACATGGGCTTCGCCCATCCCCCTTCGTCGAGACCGTCGAGTGCATGGAGCGCCACCTCGAAACGGAACTCCTCCTTGCGGAAGAAGTGGGCGTATCCACCCGGTTTGGTGTGGCCCTCGACCACCACGACCCGGTGGCCCGACTCCTGGAGGTGACGGGCGGCGGACAGCCCACCGAGTCCTGCGCCGACGATGACGACGTCCGTCTCGATCCGCTCGGTCATGCCTCGGATGTCGCCGTGTCCAGTGAGGCGTCGGGGAAGGGATCTCGATCGTTCAGTTTGTCCCAGAAGTACACGAGGACGTCGCGGATGGAGGCGATGATCGGCACGACCAGGAGCGATCCGAGCAGCCCGCCGATCTTGAAGCCGACGATGAGCCCGATGAGGACGACAGCAGGCCGGAGCCGGACCGCGATCCCCATGACGCGTGGAGCGATGATGTTGGCCTGCGCCTGGACGACGACGACGTAGATCCCGGCAATGATGAGGGCGAACCAGTACGACTCGAGTTCGGGCCATCTCGTCGATCCGGACAGGAGCGCCGCCAGGATGCCGGGTATCGCGGCGAGGATGGGACCGAACGTCGGGATCATGTTGAGGACGACCATGACGGCACCAAAGAGGAATGCGCCGGGAAGGCCCACGGCCCATAGGACGACGAACACGAGGAACCCGGTGATGAGCGAGTTCACCAGCTGACCGTAGAGGTAGCCACGCCAGACGCTCTTCTGTGCTTCCATCATCATGAGGCCGTCGCGTTCGTAGCCCGGAGGGATGCTTCGGATGAGGCCGGCATGCATCCGCCTGCTGTCCGCGTTCAGATAGATCGCCACCAGTGCCGTGACGAGCGCGGTCGTGATGATCGCGGTCAGCATCCCCGCGATTGTCCGAACTCCTGCGAGACCCGTTCCGAGGTACTGGAGGGCGGCCTCCGCATCAATCACCAGCCCGCCGTTTCCATCATCGTCTGAGGACGAACCGAGCGAGTCGATGATCCCTGACATGTCGAACGTGAGGCCGAGAACGACGATCCTTCCCTCCTCGTCAGCCTCCTCCATGAGCCACTCGCGGGTGTCGTCGACCCATCCGATGGGGTCGAGGTCGGAGATCGAGGCAACGATCGAGTTCACGAGGAGGTAACTGAACGCGATGGTGCCGACCAACACCACGATGTAGGCGACCGTCAGTGCGAGCCAGCTCGGAAGACCCAGGCGACGGTGTGCCAAGCGGATGAGGGGCGCGACAAGGAACGCGATGAGACCCGCGAGCGCGGCGATCGGAATCGCACCGCGGATCAGGTAGAGGCCGATCAGTGCGAGCACGAACCCCATGGCGACGACGAGGAGCTTCGCACGCTCGCTCCATGGTGGGGACGGCGGGTAGGCACCGATGGGCCGATCATCGACACCGGAGACGAACGACTCCGGATGAATGTCGAGGATCGGGATTTCGCCCGTCGTTGGCTCATCGCCCTGCATACCCACACGCTAGAGCATCCACGGGGTTCAGACGGGTACGATCCCGGCGTGAGCCTGTATCAGCGGACCATGCGGAGCCTCGGCAGGACGTCGGCGATGCGCTGGACGCTCTCGAAGGTGCTCACGCCGCTCGACATGGCCCTGCGAAACACGAGGTTTGCCCCGTCGAGATTCGGGCTCGGAGCGCCGCTGTGCTTCCTCACCACCTCCGGGCGGCATTCCGGCAAGCCCCGCACGGTGCCGCTCCTGTACGTTCCATTCGACGGGGATGCCGTCGCCGTGGCGGCGACGAACTACGGACAGGAGGATCATCCGGGGTGGTCGTACAACCTCGAGTCGGAGCCGAGGGCACAGCTCGAGATCGAAGGCGTCACGAACATGGTGATCGCGCGCCGCGCCAACGAACACGAGTGCACGCACGTCTGGCCGCGCTTCGACGCGATATGGCCGGCGTACGAGACGTACAGGAACATCGCTGCCCGGGACATCAAGGTCTTCATCCTCGAGCCCGAGTTCGCATCCGAAACGCCGTGATACACCTCGGCACCAGCCGTGGCCCTCGAGAGGACGCCGTAGCGGGGGCGTAGACTCCGATGATGGTCGATGCAACGGCGAACACCGATGACGGGCATGTCTACGAGCCACACATCGGTGGATCCCGCCAGTACATGCGTGACATCATCCTCGGTGTCAACGACGGCCTCGTGTCGACCTTCCTCCTCGTCTCCGGCGTCGTCGGTGGTGGGCTGACCTCGACCGACGTCCTCCTCACGGGTGTCGCAGGAGCGCTCGCCGGGATGATCTCGATGGCGATCGGCGAGTACCTCGCTACGAAGTCCCAGGAGGAGGTCTTCGACGCCGAGTTGGCGCTCGAGGCCCATCACCACATTGAGCACCGTGATATCGAACGCCAACAGCTGCGCGAGATGCTCGCAGAACATGGCATGTCCGGGGACGACCTCGACACGGTCGTCGACATCATCGACGGTGACGACGCCGTGATGCTCAGCATGCACAAGGCCCTCGAATTCGGAATCGTCGACGAGGAACGTCGGTCCCCATACGCTGCGGCCGCTACGTCCGGTTTCCTCTTCCTCGGCGGAGCGATCCCTCCCGTCCTTCCCTTCGCCTTCTTCGACAGCAGTTCGACAGCACTCCTCGTGGGTGCCGTCCTGACCGGCATCGGCCTATTCGCCGTAGGGGTGGCGAAGACAGTTCAGACCAGGAAGAACCCCTACCTCTCAGGCGCGGAGAACCTCGCCCTCGGGTTCGTTGGCGGGGCCGTGGCCTTCGGTGTCGGATCCGCCTTCGATGCGGCCGTCGGCTGAGTATGACAAGGAGCTGTCAGCTCGCCACAGCGACCGCGTCGACCCCAGCCCGGTCGAGGTAGTTCTCGTCGAGCGACGAGTACAGCTCCTCCTCCTGGGCGAAGTGCAACACCACGATGGCGTGCAGGCCGTACAGGATGCGACGAAGGTCCCGTAGATCACCCGACGACGGTCCGTCCGCAGGTAGGTCGGCAACGTGGGCACGGAAGAGTCTGACGAGGTGGAAGATCTCCCTGTGGGTCCTGCTCATGGCAGCGAGGGGGTCTTCACCACCTATCAGGTTGCTGATGTAGGGGTAGATCTCGGCATCGTCCGCCCGTTCGTGCGGCACCAACTCCTTCGAGAGGAACGCGGAAGTGCGCCCAAGCTCCGACATGGCGTCCTCTCGCGACATCGTGTCCAGGGAGTCCGCCAGGGTTCGCAGGTCGGCGAGCTTCGGCATGAGCTGGTCGTGCTCGGCTCGCAGCCTACGGCTCATCTCCGGATCCAACTTGGGCTGGGAACGCAAGGTGACGGGGCCGGTCAGGGCCCGGAGAGCGATGAGGATCGCAACAGCGTCGATCACCTCTTGTGTGATCGCCCCGGCCACGGGAGGGAGGAGGCCGAAGGCCGCCAACAGCATCGCCAGGAAGGACAAGCCCATGCCCACGAGCACGCTCTGGACCGCGATCCGATGGCTCCGGCGTGCGATCTGGATCGCCTCGACAAGGCGGTCGAGGCGATCCACGATGAGGACGACGTCGGCCGCCTCAGACGACGAGGTCGCGCCCCGCGCACCCATTGCCACGCCCACGTGTGCGGCTGCGAGCGCAGGTGCATCGTTGATCCCGTCACCGACCATCAGGGTGACGTGATCGATGCCTGCATCCCGTACCGCCTCGACCTTCTCCGCGGGCGTTCGCTCCGCAAGTACAGAGTCCACTCCGATCGCAGCGCCCACCGCCTCAGCGATGAAACTGTTGTCGCCAGTGACCATCACGACTTCCTTGATGCCCACACGCTTGAGTTCACGTATCGTCCGAGGAGTATCCGGCCTGATCGGATCGTCGAGGACCAGGGCACCTGACAGGACACCGTCGACCGCCAAGTAGACCGTCGTCCCGACGTTGGTGGCCATCCGCCGAACGAAGGAGCGGACATCCTCGTTGGGCTCAGAGCCACCGAGTGCCCATTCGAGGGTTCCAAGTCGGACATCGGCGCCTTGCACGCGCCCGTGCAGTCCGGCCCCTGGCACCTCCTCGGCGTCGTCGGGAAAGGACAGCTGGATCCCGCCCTGTCGTCCCGCGGACACGATCGCGTGGGCGAGGACATGCGACGACACCTGGTCGAGCGAGGCTGCATATCGAAGTATGTCGTCGCGATCGAGGCCCCCGGCGAACACCGTGATCTCGGTGAGATCGGGTACGCCCATGGTCAAGGTACCGGTCTTGTCGAGAAGCATCACCTCCGCAGACGCGAGCTGCTCGAGCGACGCCCCTCCCTTCACGACGATGCCTCGCTTCGCCGAACGAGATATGCCCCCAACGACGGCGATGGGAGCCGCTAGGAGCAAAGGACATGGCGTCGCTACGACGAGGACGGCGAGACCGCGAACGGGATCACCCGACACCGCCCATGCGAGGAGGGAAAGTCCCACGGCGATTGGGACGAAGATCGCCGCATAGCGGTCGGCCATCCGGACGAACGGGGACTTGGACTTCTGGGCCGCCTCCACGAGCCGGACGATTCCCGCGTAGGTGGATTCCTCAGCGATCGCCACGGCACGCAGGTCGAACGCGCTGCCAGCATTGACCGATCCGCTCTCGACGCGGTCACCCGCTTCGTGAGCGACGAGGCGCGACTCACCGGTGAGCGCCGAAGCATCGAGGACGGCACCTGCGCTCGCAACCACCCCGTCGACGGGAAGAACCTCGCCGGCCTTGATCAGGAGTCGATCACCAACCCCGACGCTCCCCACCGGCACCGATTCCAGCGACGTTCCGACGTAACGGTTGGCGCTTCGCGGGGCACGCTCGAGAAGCGACGACAGCTCCCGCTCGGCCCGCGACCCCGCATAGGCCTCGAGGGCGATGCCCGTCGCCATCATCAACCCGATCACCGCTCCGGCGAGGAACTCCCCGAGGAGGAGCGCGCCACCCATCGCAAGGATCGCGACGACATCGACTCCGGCATGACCGGCGAGGAGGTCCCTCGCAATGCCCCACGTCACCGGCACCAATGCGACGAGGATCGTTGCGATCCACGCCACATCGCGCAGGGTCTCGTTGCCGAGGATTGCGCCGACGATGCCGACGGTCACGCCAAACGTGGTGAGGACGAGAAGGATCACACCGGCGCGCATCGACTCCATGCAGCATCACCTCACAGTCGCGCACGATGGAGGCTACCCGGACTCGGGTATCCCGGAGCTGGTCGCAGGACCTGGTACAGGCACCGGTATCCACACGAGACCACGGTGGTCATTGTCGTTCCCTGGCCCTCATCGACACAATGACGGTGCTGCCCTCGACGTCGATCACCCGAACCGAAGGCTCGTAGACGTCGCGGAGGAGTTCCTGGGTGAGCACGGCCCGTGGCTCGCCGACCATGCGGATCCGACCCCGATCGATGATCGCAACCCGATCCGAGAACTGGGCAGCTGCGGTGAGATCGTGCATCGCGGTGAGCACGGCGATGCGGCGATGGGTGCGCACGGCGTCGACGAGTTCGAGCACCTGGTGCTGTCGAGCGACGTCGAGCGATGCCGTCGCTTCATCGAGCACGAGGACCGGGGCGTCCTGTGCGAGCACCCGTGCCATCGCGACTCGCTGGGTCTCCCCTCCCGACAACGTTCCGACGTCCCGACCCGCGAACTCGACGAGATCGAGTGCGTCGAGCGCCGCCCATACCTCGGAGATGTCCTCACCGGACTCTGCGGCGAGAGCACCCATGTGGGGAGTCCTGCCGAGGAGCGCGTAGTCGAAGACCGACATCCCCGGAGGGAACGTCGGGTTCTGTGGGACGTAGGCGACGAGGCGCGCTCGTTGGCGTCCCCTGAGCCCCGTGATCGGATGGCCATCGATCCCCACAGCACCCGACGTCGGGCGTTCACCGACGACGGTCCTGAGCAGGGAGGACTTCCCTGCACCGTTCGGCCCGACGATCGTCAGCCACTCGCCTCGTGCGACGTCCAGTGTGACGTCGTCGACGGCCCTCCGGTCCCCGTAGGCGACGCAGACGCGATCCATGCGCACGATGGGTGTCATGACACGACTCCCTTGCTCGTTCGAAGAACGACAGCGAAGAACGGGGCGCCGAAGAAGGCGGTGATCACACCGATCGGAACCTCGAACGGCGCCTGCACGGTCCTCGCCAGCACATCCGCGAGGACGAGGAACGCGCCTCCGAGGAGCATCGACAGGGGGACGATGATGCGATACGACGCGTTCGTGAGGAGGCGCACGGTGTGGGGGACGATGATGCCGACGAAGCCGATCAGCCCGGACACGGCGACGACGGCCGCCGTACCAAGTGTGGCGAAGAGGACGAGGACGAGCCGAATCCGTGTCGGATCGACACCGAGCGACGACGCCTCGACGTCCCCAACGGCGAGGACGTCCATGAGCCTGCGGCCCGCGAGAACTACTCCGAGTGAGACGACGACATAGGGGAGAACGAGCGTGACCTCGGACCAACCTGCGGTTGCGAGGCTTCCCAGGATCCATCCGTAGACCTCACGGAGGGTCTCGGACTGCCTCTGCTGGATGAACGTCTGGACGGCAGTGAGAAAGGCCGCAACCGCCACCCCGGCGAGGATCAGCGTCACGGCGGTTCGACCGGACCGGACGCTGTACCCGAGCACGTACGCCAGGAACACGCCTCCGAGCGCACCGACGAACGCCGCTAGTGGGAGCGGGTCGACGAACCACTCACCCGAGGCCGGAAGGAAGGCGATCGCAAGGGTCGCGCCGAGTCCCGCACCCGCACCCGCACCGAGCAGGTACGGATCGGCCAGGGGGTTCCGAAACACCCCCTGATACGCCGTTCCTGCGACTGACAGCATGGAGCCGACGAGGACCCCTAGGACGACCCTTGGCATGCGGATCTGCCACAAGATGGCCTCACCCTGATCGGACAGACCGCTTTCCACGCCAATGAAGGGCAGCCGATCCAATGCCGAACGGACGATCGCAGTCGGCGACAGAGCGTACGGTCCGACCATCACCGCGATGATCACACTCACCACGAGCACCACCACGCCTCCGACGACCCACCACCAGCGAAGGTGCGTCGATGGAGGGCGTCCCGCGTTCACCCATCCACCGCCTCGAGGGCGAGGATCGCTGCTACGACGTCCTCGACGAGCACGACGATCCGGGGACCCCATCGCGACGCGATGTCATCATCGAGCTCGACGATCGCTCCGGTTCGCACGGCCGCCACAGTGTCCCATCCCGGCCTCTCGGCGACCGTGGCCGCGGACTGTCCACAGCACTTGGTATCGGCGAGAAGGATCACGTCGGGATCGGAACCGACGATGAACTCTGCGGCGAGCTGCGGATACCCGAAACCGTCGACATCCGCCGGGTCGGCGATGTTGGTCATCATCGTTCCCGACAGCAACTCGCCGACGAACGTCGACGAGGTCGACGAGTAGTAGGTCGGTTCGAGCTCGTAGTAGTACGTCAGATCGGAGGCGCTGTCAGGGACCGCGGAGAGGGAATCGTCGATGCCCTGCCGGACCCTCCTAACGAGGGCGAGGGCTTCATCCGACCTACCCGTGGCCGCCCCGGTCTGTTCCCACTGGAGGAACGCGTCGGCGAGGTCGGTCGCTGTCGGGTGGAGGATGACCGCGATCCCGAGAGCCTCGAGACCGGGGATGACGTCGCCGTTCGGATCAAACGACAAGAAGACGAGGTCCGGGTCGAACGTGGCGATCGCCTCGACGCTCGGTGAGAACGCCGAGAGCTCCGTCAACGGGGCTTCCGTAGGGTGATTGGACAGGCTGTCGACCGCGACAACCTCGGAACCCGCCCCGATTGCGAAGAGAACCTCGGTGGAGGTGGGAGAGATCGAGACGATGCGAGTCGGGCGAGCATCGATCGTGACAGGGCCATTGGGTGCCTCGACGGTGACGGGAAACGCCGGATCCGCAGCCGTGGTGGTCGTCTCCTCCTGCACAGCGGTGGTCGATGCCGGTGACGAGGTCGTGGTGAGCGTGGACGGCGGCGCATCGGGGGACGAACTGTTGCCACATGAGGCCGCGACGAGCGCGACAGCAACGAGCAGGACGGACAGACGGTTCATGGGATCTCCTCTCCCTGGAGGAGACCGGCCGGTCACAGCTCCGACCCACTCCTCCGGGGGCCGAACACTCACCGCACGGGAGGCGACCTGACTACCCCCTTCGGGGATCACAGTTGCGGGACAGCGCCGGGATCACACCGGACTTCGCTCTCGTGCGGCACCGGGACCTTCATCCCGGGCGCGAACCGGATGCTAGCGGTGTGCCGGCGAGCCGGCCATCCGTAGGTCGCCAAATGTCTGCTTGCTATCGTCCGAACATGAAGAGACTGCTCCTCGCCACGGTCGCCATCGCCGTTTCCGTTGCGCTCGCTTCGGTCGCCGCCAAGCGTCTCAGCCCGGACGCGCCAACGACACCTCCCGGGTCCTGGGACCTCGCCGACGGGGTCGATGAGGCGTGAGGGTTCTCCTCGAGTCGACGAGCGAGGTCGGCAAGCGAACGGCACATGTCCTCCTCGCCGAACCTGACGTCGACTTCGTGGGGGTGTGGAACGCCCCCGCCACCAGGCGGAGCCCGCGCTCAGGCACGGCATCCGACGTCGACGGTTTCGACATCGCTGTCACCGACAGGTCACGTGCCAACCACGACCTGATCGCACGGTGCTCGGTGGCAGGCATTCCGATCGTCCTGTGGGCCGACGATGCCGACATCGCCCCCGGCTCTGCAACCGTCCCAATCGTCACGGGTGCCAACGTCGGGTCGGCGCTGATCGCCGCACTGCTGGCACACCCGACCGCGAACCCCGCGCCCGGAGAGCCCGTCACCGTCGCCTGGACCGAGCCGGGCAAACCCCACAAGCGGGGTGAGGACATCATGTTCCCCGAACCGGTCGGCGCGATGCGGGCGAAGCGGAGGGCACCGGGGCAGCTCGTCGCGACCCGCGACGACGAATGGGCGGGCGCTGTGGTGCGCGTCGGATCCGAAGACGCGATCCGCGTCGTTGGCGTGGCCGACCACGCTGGGCACCTCGAGGCGCTGGTTCTCGCGGCAACGACGCTCGTCGCCGCGGCCGGAACGTATGCGCCGGGAACAAGGAACGCCGGCGATGCCGGTGAACAACTCCTGAACATGCTGCGCAGGGTGGAACTCGACTTCGCGACGTGGCGTTCTCATCCTTGAGAACCCATGAGATCGAGCCTTACCCTCCTCCTGACGTCCGTTGCCATTGCCGTTGCGGCGTGTACCCCTGCATCGGAGGGCACACCCTTGACGACGGCACCGCTTGACACGACCTCGACGACGTACTCCGGAGAGTCCTTCGCAGGAACCGTCGACGCTCCGGAGTTCCCGACGGGTCTCGAATGGATCAACACGCCCGGACCGCTGACGCTCGACGACCTGCGGGGAAAGGTCGTGCTCCTCGACTTCTGGACCTACGGCTGCATCAACTGCATCCACATCCTGCCCGACCTCGAGCGCCTCGAGTCCGAGTACCCGGACGAGCTGATCGTCGTGGGGGTCCACTCCGCGAAGTTCCCGAACGAGGGTGAGACGACGAACCTGCGCGACATCGTCCAGCGCTACGACATCAAGCACCCCGTCGTCAACGACAAGGACTTCGACGTCTGGGACTCGTGGGGAGCAAACGCATGGCCGACCGTGGCCCTCATCGACCCGACAGGGCGCGCCGTGGGTATCCGTGCGGGCGAAGGCGTCTACGAAGCCGTGGAGCCGGTGATCGCGGGCCTCGTCGCCGAGTTCGACGCCCAACAGGCGATCAACCGCGACCCGATCGACCTCGCACTCGAGGCCGACAACGCCCCGAGACGGCCCGTCGCCTATCCGGGCAAGGTGCTCGCCCACGAAGGACGCCTCTGGATCTCGGACACCGGGCATCACCGGGTCATCGAAGCAGACCCCGTCACCGGCGACGTCCTGGCGGCCTACGGCACGGGCACCAGGGGATCGGACGACGGCCCTGCCCTCGAAGCTTCCTTCAACAACCCCCACGGGCTCACGGTGGGCGACGGCGGGCTCTTCGTGGCCGATACGGGTAACCATCTCATCAGGAGGATCGACCTCGCGACCGGCGAGGTTACGACCGTTGCCGGGACGGGTGAGCAGGGCTGGCCACCGACGTCAGGAAGCCTGCGGGGAACGTCGCTTGCCAGCCCGTGGGCGGTTGCATGGTCGAACGGTCTGCTCTACATCGCCAACGCGGGGACGCACCAGCTCTGGCGAGCGGAGCTGGCGTTCGACACGATGGGTCCCTACGTGGGCAGTGCGCGCGAGGGGACACTGAACGGACCGTTCTCCACCGCGGAACTCGCCCAGCCGTCGAGCCTCACGCTCTCGGATGAGGGACTCCTCTACTTCGCCGACTCGGAGTCGTCAGCGATCCGGGTGGCCGACCTGCGGTCGGAGGAGACCGCGCTCGTCATCGGCAGCGATTCCGGCTTGTTCGATTTCGGCGACGTCGATGGCACCGGGAGCGATGCCAGGCTGCAGCATCCCCTCGGCACTGCAATCGACGGAGGCACTCTCTACGTCGCGGACACCTACAACTCGAAGATCAAGAGGGTCGACCTCACAACGGGCACCGTCACGACATGGCTCGGCGACGGCGCGGGATTCGCGGACGGCGATACGCCCCTCTTCAACGAACCGGGAGGCCTGTCGGTCGCCGACGGCATTCTGTACGTCGCAGACACGAACAACCATTCCGTGCGGACCATCGACCTCGCGACCGGCTCCACGTCCACCCTCATCCTGAAGGGAATCGAGGGGTTCGACCCACCTTCGGCGTACCGGGGCGAGCTCGTGAACCTCGATCCTTTGACCGTGGCTTCCGGTGAGGCGTCCCTCGTGCTCGAGTACGAGCTGCCCGAGGGCTACAAGGTCAACGACGAGGCACCCTCGTCGGTTGTCATCTCCGCGGGTGCGTCCCTCGCTTCCTTTCCCGGTGGTGACTCCGTCGACATCACCGGCACGCTGGTACCGGTGGCGGTCCCCATCCAACTCGTGGAGGGAGTCGGGACACTGCAGTTCGACGTGACCCTCATCTACTGCGAGGCCGTGAACACAACCCTGTGCCTCATCGACCAGGTGCGATACTTCCAGCCCGTAGAGATCGGCCCCCCTGGAGACTCGGATCGCATCGTCCTCGAGCGAACCATCCGCCGCCCCTGAGACGACCCTCTCCTGTTCTTGCGTAACTGGGTTCCACCCATGAGTGGAACCCAGTTACGCAAGAACAGGCGGGTGGAGTGGTGTCAGGTCGATTCGACCGTGTCTTCGCTCGTGAGCGACGGCGACGTCGAGTCGCGACCATTCATCCCGTTCGTCGGGGTGACGTGCATGACGGGTCGCGGCATCGACTGGGTCTGGGGCTGATCGACTGTCTCCTCGAGCATGACGATCTCGACGCCACCCACGACATCGGAGATGAGGTTGTAGAGGACCGCCGTGAGGGTCATGAGGCCGGTGGCGATGATCACGCCCACGATCGCGAGCATCACGACGACGCGGAAGTACAGGTCACCGTCGGGTGTGAAGGCGATCGTCAGCCGGCTGAATGTGTCGACGAATGCATCCGGAATGCCCCGCTGCACCGCAATGGACCACGCCACCCACACGCCGAGCGTCCACACGAGACCCCACACCGTGTTGAGCACGAGCGTGACCCTGAGAACGGTCCACGGGTCGATTTTCCGAATGATGCGACGTACGCGACGTACGGCCATGTTGGACCCTCCCTGGCCCGATGAGTGTATCGGCGAGGACCCTTCACTCCCTGCAATCCCGATCATGTGGGCGCCGCCGGGAGTTCATCGCGCGGACCAAGCGTCACCTGCCAGCCGGACAACTCCCCCGACCATCGTATGGATCAGGACGGCTGGTCGTCCGGGTCGTCCGCGTGGCCGCCGTTCTGGGCTGCAACGGCGACAGCCGACAGAGTCGCACCCTTTGCGAGGTTCATGATCTTGACGCCCATCGAGTTGCGGCCGTACCGGTTGATGTTCTTGACGATCTGGCGAATCACGATTCCATCGGACGATGTGATGACGACCTCGTCAGACTCGACGACCGCCCGTGCGGTGGCAAGGGAGCCCCTCGTGGACACGACCTTGATCGCCTTCACGCCAAGCCCTGCGCGATGCTTGACGGGGAAGTCAGAAATCTTCGTCCGCTTCCCGTAGCCGCCCGTCGTGAGGAGTAGCACGTCGTCACCTTCCTCCGCGATGGCTGCGCCGACGACCGCGTCGCCTTCCCTGAGTCTGATCCCGATGACACCTTGGGAGGCCCTGCCCGTGGCTCGCACCTCACCCTCCGCGAACCGGATCCCCTGACCGTCGCGTGTGAACATCAACAGATCTGATGAGCCGTTCGTCTGGCGCACTGCGACGACTTCGTCGTCGTCCGTGAGGTTGATCGCCACGAGGACCTGGTTGCGCGAGTCGTAGTCGGAGAACCTCGACTTTTTGACCTGGCCGTTCCTCGTGAACATCACGAGGAACCGGCTCGTCTCGTAGTCCCTGGTGTCGATGATCGCCTGGACGAACTCATCCGCATCGAGGGGCATCACCGACTGGACCATCACCCCCTTGGCCGTGCGGTCCTTGCGAGGGATCTCGTGGGCCCTGATGCGATACACCTTGCCGCGATTCGTGAAGAAGAGCAGGTAGGCGTGCGCCGATGTGTGCATCAGGTGCGTGACGACATCGTCGTCGCGCAAGCCCGCTCCACGCACGCCGCGCCCCCCGCGCCCCTGGGTCTTGTAGGCCGCAGCGATGACCGACTTGACGTACCCTGCCGCGGACATGGACACGACGATCTCCTCGTCTGCGATGAGGTCCTCGAGGGACATGTCACCGGCATCCGGGATGATCTGGGAGCGGCGGGCATCAGCGAACTTCTCCCTGACATCACCGAGCTCGGTGGCGATCAGGGCCCGCCGCTTCTCCTCGTGCGCCAGGAGGTCCTCGAGATGGGCGATCGTCGCCTCCAGCTCCTCGAGCTCCTCGCGGAGCTTGTTCGTCTCGAGGGCGGTGAGGCGACGCAGCGGCATGTCGAGGATGTGGTTCGCCTGGATCTCGGAGAGGCTGAACTCCTCCATGAGGGCGGCTCGTGCAGCGTCGACGTTCGCTGACGAGCGGATGATCTGGACGACCCTGTCGATGTTGTCGAGCGCGATGAGCAGGCCGCGTACGATGTGCGCCCTCGCCTCGGCCCGTGCGAGCCGGAAACGTGACCGGCGTTCGATGACCTCGAGCTGGTGATCAACGTAATGGTGGACCATCTGGGCCAGGTTGAGGGTGCGTGGTACGCCATCGACGAGGGCGACGTTGTTCACCGAGAACGTGTCCTCGAGCTGGGTTGCCTTGAACAGCTGATTGAGGATGACCTGGGGGTTCGCATCCTTCCTGAGCTCGATGACGAGGCGTGTTCCGTGCCGGTCGGATTCGTCGCGCAGGTCGGCGATTCCGGTGAGGGTCTTGGCGCGCACGAGATCGGCGATCCGCTCCATGATCCTGTCCCGCGACACCTGGTACGGGATCTCCGAGACGACGACCGCCATTCGCCCCTTGCGGAGTTCCACGATGTCGGTGACGGCACGGATCCGGATGGAGCCACGACCCGTGGCGAGGGCATCGACGACGCCTTTGTTGCCGACGATGTACGCCCCTGTGGGGAAGTCGGGACCCTTGACGAACTGCATCAGGTCCTCGACGGTCGCATGGGGGTTGTCGAGCGCGTGGAGGACCGCGTCGCACACTTCGCCGAGGTTGTGCGGTGCCATGTTCGTTGCCATGCCAACCGCGATTCCCGTTGAACCGTTGACGAGCAGGTTCGGGAACCTGCCTGGCAGGACCTCGGGCTCCTCTCGCTCGCCCGAATAGTTGTCCTTGAAGTCGACGGTGTCCTCGTCGATGCCCTCGAGCATGTGTGCGGCGAGTTTGGAGAGCCTGGCCTCGACGTACCGCATCGCCGCAGGTGGGTCGTCCACGGTCCCGAAGTTCCCTTGCGGATCGATGAGCGGGTAGCGCGATGCGAAGTCCTGCCCCAGCCGGACCATCGCGTCGTAGACAGCCTCCGGTGCGTGCGGGTGGAACCAACCGACGACGTCACCGACAACGCGTGACGCCTTGCGATACGGGGTGCCCGGCCGGATGCCGGAATCCCACATGGAGTACAGGACACGCCGGTGCACGGGCTTGAGCCCGTCCCTCACGTCGGGGAGCGCACGCGAGACGATGACCGACATCGCGTACTCGAGGAACGAGTCGCGCATCTCCGTCTCGATGTTGATCGGTTGGCTGTGCTCGGGAGTGATGTCGCCGTTTGGCATGCTCGTTCGACCGTCCTATGCGTCCAGGAAGCGGACGTCTCTCGCGTTCTGTTGGATGAACTTGCGCCGGGCCTCGACGTCGTTCCCCATCAGCGTGGAGAACGTCTCCTCAGCGGAGAACTGCTCCTCGAGTTCCACGCGGAGGAGCGATCGCTGCGCGGGATCCATGGTGGTGTCCCACAGCTCGTCCGCGTTCATCTCGCCGAGACCCTTGAATCGCTGGATGTTGATCTTGCGACCCTCGTTGTCGCGCTTGAAGCGCTCGAGGTCGTCGTCGTTCTGGATCCACGTCGTCTTGGTCCCGATCTTCGCCGAGTACAGCGGGGGCTGGGCGATGAACACGTAGCCGTGCTCGATGACCTGGGGCATGTGACGGAAGAAGAAGGTCAGCAACAGCGTCCGGATGTGCGCCCCGTCGACGTCGGCATCCGTGAGGATCACGACCTTGTGGTATCGCGCCCTGCTGATGTCCATCTCGTCGCCGATGCCCGTGCCGATCGCGGTGATCAGGGACTGGATCTCGTTGTTCTGGAGGACACGGGCGAGACGGTTCTTCTCGACGTTGATGATCTTGCCCCGAATGGGCAGGATCGCCTGGAACTCGGAGTTCCTCGCCTGCTTCGCGGAACCTCCGGCTGAGTCACCCTCGACGATGAAGAGCTCGGAACGCTCGGGGTCCTTCGTCGAACAATCCGAGAGCTTGCCTGGCAGGCCGGCCGATTCGAGGAGGCTCTTGCGCCTGGTGAGGTCACGAGCCTGGCGGGCTGCGGCGCGAGCCCTGGCCGCTTGGGATGACTTGTCGACGATCTTGCGGGCATCCCCGGGGTTCTTCTCCAGCCACTCGGGCAGCGCCTGGTTGAGGGCCCTCTGGACGTAGGAGCGGATCTCCGTGTTCCCGAGCTTGGTCTTCGTCTGTCCCTCGAACTGGGGGTGGCGCACCTTCGCGGAGATCACGGCGGTGAGCCCCTCTCGAACGTCCTCGCCTTGGAGGTTGGCGTCCTTCTCCTTCAACACGTTCCGTGAGCGGGCGAAGTCGTTGATGGCCCTCGTCAGGGCGGTCCGGAACCCTTCCTCGTGCGTCCCACCTTCATGGGTGTTGATGTTGTTGGCGAACGACAGGATGGTCTCGTTGTAGCCGCTGGTCCACTGCATGGCCACGGCGATCTCGCCCTCGTCGCTCTCATGCTCGAAGTAGGCGATCTTGCTGTGGATCGGCTCCCGCTTCGCGTTGAGGTGCTTGACGAAGTCGACGATTCCCCCGGCGTACTTGAAGGTCTCCTCGATGAGCTCGTCCTCGCGCTCGTCGCGGAAACGGATCTCGAGGCCCTTGTTGAGGAACGCCATCTCGCGGAGTCGATTGGCGACGGTCTTGGTCGAGTAGACCGTGGTCTCCTCGAAGATCTCCGGATCGGCCCAGAACGTGACCTGGGTTCCCGACCGCTTCATCGGCTTGACCTTGCCCAGCTTGCCGACAGGCGCCCCGTAATGGAACTCCTGGTGCCAGAGGTTCCCGTCGCGAACGACCTCGACCTCCATGCGGACCGATAGGGCGTTGACGACAGAGACGCCGACGCCGTGGAGCCCCCCAGACACCTGGTAGGCGCCGGTATCGAACTTCCCGCCTGCGTGGAGCGTCGTCATCACGGTGGTCACCGCCGCCTCGCCGGACTTGGCATGCTTCGTGACGGGGATGCCGCGGCCGTTGTCTCGGACCCTCACGCCTCCGTCTGCGAGCAGGGTGACGTCGATCCGTGTGCAGTAGCCCGCCATAGCCTCGTCGACCGAGTTGTCGACGACCTCCCAGATGAGGTGGTGAAGCCCCTTGGGACCGGTCGAACCGATGTACATGGCCGGACGGCGACGGACGGCCTCGAGTCCCTCGAGGATCTGGATCGAATCGGCTTCGTACGACGCGTCAGAGGCACGTTTCGCGTTGCTCACGGGTCTCCTTGACTCCCTCGAATGGGGGGATTCGCGGGTTGATGACAGTGATGTAAGTATAGCGGTCCGGGCCGACAAAACCCTTTACTGGCTTGGAAAATCCGGCGATGCGGCCCGATTCACACGAATCCTGACTCCGGTCACGAGTCCCTCTCCGTACCGCGTGCGAATCGCCTCGAGCAAGTCCGTCGTCTGGTACTGCAACAGCGACGCCGAGGCCCCGTCCGTGACATGGACGAGGAGCGAACCATCCCGCACCCCTATGGGTACCGACGTCGGCCAATCCCCGGGAGCGAAGACCTCCCATTCCGTCACGAGGTCGCCCTGGCGGACGTCCACGTCGACATGGGCGTGCTCGATGATCGAGCCGATGACGTCGCTGATCTCCTTCGGATCACGTCGATTCCCCTCACCGAGGTACTTCGCGCGCATCACACGACCTTTCCGTCCCGGACCCGCCATCGCCGACCGCTGATCGGTACCTCATCCTCTCTCGCGGTTGTGACAAAAACCTGTCCCGATGGGATAAGTGCGAGGACGCGGGATGCGCGGTCGTGATCGAGCTCGGAGAACACGTCGTCCAGGAGGAGGATCGGTGGCGTGTCGCGTACCTCTTCGATCAGCCGATGTGCGCCGATCCTCAGCGCGAGGGCAACGGTCCTCTGCTCCCCCTGGGAGGCGTGCGTGCGGGTGGGGCGTCCGTCGAGCGACAGTCCCGGCTCATCACGGTGTGGTCCGACTGTTGTGGTCCGCACATCCATGTCACGTTGCCTGCGGGCAGCCAGAGCCTCGCTGAGGGACTCTGAGAGCTCCGCTGGCGACTGAGCGTCCTCGGACCCCCAGGTGGAGCGATATGCCCACCTCAGGTCACCAGAGCCCCCGACCACGACGTAGGCGTCGAGGAGGTGGGGTTGGAGATGGCGGGCCACCGTCCGTCGATGGGTCATCACGGCGGCACCCGCTGCGGAGAGGCGTTCGTCCCAGACGTCGAGGGAGACGGGATCGGTCCGTCTCCCCTCCTGACGCAGAAGGGTGTTGCGTTGGCGCAAGATCCTGTCGTACTCCGAGAGGTCCGCGCTCGCCTGGGGCCAAAGGCTCGCTGCGAGGTCGTCGAGGTACTCGCGGCGGATTGCGGGTCCGCGTTTGATCACGTCGAGGTCATCGGGCAGGAACGCAACCACGGGGACCGTGGCGAGTAGATCCCTCATCCGCGCGGGCCTCTTCCCATTCACGAGGACGGTACGACGACCCTCGAGCGGTGTCTCTATCTCAACGGTGGTCTCTGTCGCAGCACCGCCGATGCCAGCCCGCACGATCGAGGCGGATGCACCCGCCCGTACCAGGGCACTGTCCGGCACACCTCGGAAGGACTTCAGCATCCCGACGTAGGCGATCGCCTCGAGGACGGAGGTCTTTCCGACGCCGTTGTCCCCGACCAGGACATTGACCCCTGGCTCAGGACGGAAGTCGAGCTCGTCGTAGCAACGCATGTCGCGCAACGTCAGCCACGACAGGTACACGGTGGCGACTCAGAGGCGTACGGGCATGAGGAGGTATCGGAAGTCGGCCGAGTCGGCACCGTGGAGAAGGCCTGGCTTGAGGGGATCCGACGTCTCGATGACGACCTTCTCATCGTCGACCGCGGCGACACCGTCGGTGAGGTACCGCGTGTTGAAGGCGATTGTCATCTCCTGACCCGTGTACTCACCCTCGAGGAGCTCCGTCGCCTCGCCGACCTCCTGGCGGATGACGCTGAGCTCAACACCACCCTCGTGCATGGCGAGCCTCACCGGGATGTGGTCCTCCGCGACGAGCGCCGAGCGACCCACGGCTTCGAGCAGCGCCGCTTTCGAGACGGTCAGTCGGTTCGTGTGGCCCTCCGGGAGGAGCTGTCGGTAATTCGGGAAGGTAGCGTCGATGACCCTGACCGTCAGTCGTCCCTGAGCGGAGATGAACGCAGCCTCACGATCGCCGAGTGCGACCTTCATCGAACCGGATCCGACGGTCCTCGAAAGCTCCCTGAGTGCTCTGTACGGGACGAGCTTGACGCCTTCAGCGGCAACACCGGGAACGTCGCGGACGGCGAGCCGATAGGAGTCTGTGGCGACGAGTCGCAGGGAACCCTCGTTCGCCTCGAACAACACCCCCGTGAGCGTGGGACGTGCATCGTCACCGGACGCGGCGACCCCGACCTGCGCCAGTGCGTGCGTCAGGGCCGAACCGTCCACCTCGACGGCTCCGGTGGCGTCTGCGTCGGTGACCTTCGGATAGTCGTCGACGGACATCGCTCGCAGGTTGAAACGGGGACCGCTCCCTGTGATCTCGACCTGGGTCTCATCGGAGCTGAGACTGACGGCACCCGGTGGCAGCTTGCGGACTGCCTCCGCAGCGAGTTTGGCGGGGATCACGGTCCTCCCCTCCTCGGACACCTCGACGTCGAGGAAGGTCCTCACAGTGATCTCGTTGTCCGTTCCCGTCACGGTCAGCCGGCCGCCGGCCACCTCACACAGGACTCCCTGGAGGATGGGTAGCGGGGAACGCGTTCCGACGGCCCGGCCTGCGCGTGCCAGGACGTCTGCGAGTTCATCTCGTTCTGCTCGGATGCGCACGATCTTCTTCCCCTGCTGTTGTTACTGATCTATGGATCTAAAGAGTAGATGTAGTAGTAGGCCCTGTGGATTGTGGACATGTGTCCATGGACCCGGTGACCGAACGGATTACGAACTCGCGGTCAGTGTGGACCGATTCCGGGTTGTCCACTGCGCGGGCCTCGGTGAAATGCGAGGGTGGGGACATCATCGTCTTGTCCCCAGCTGTTGGGTGATCTCCGTCACCTGGTCGTATATGGCTTTGTCCTCGAGGAGGAGGGCCTTGATCTTGTCGACCGCATGCATGACCGTCGTGTGATCCCTTCCCCCGAACGCCGCCCCGATCCTGGGGAGCGAGAGCCCTGTGTGCTCGCGGCAGACGTACATGGCGATCTGGCGCTGGCGGGCGAGGGGCTGACGGCGTGAACTGCTGGTGAGGTCGGAGACGGGTATCTCGTAGTACTGCGAGACGGTCGTGATGATTCCCTCTGCGGTCAGGGGTGCGGACTTTTGGAGTTGGACGACGTCCCGCAGCACGGTGGAGGCCAGATCGAGTGTCACACGCTGGCCGGTGAGCAGGGCGAATGCCGTCACCCTGGTGAGTGCTCCCTCGAGCTCTCGGATGTTGTCGAACACGTTCGATGCGATGAACTCCAGCACCTCGGAGGGAACCGGCACCTGACTTCCGGCGGCGTTCTTTCGCAGGATTGCGAGCCGGGTCTCGACATCGGGACTCTGAATATCGGTGGTGAGCCCCCACTCGAACCGACTTCGGAGCCGATCCTCGAGCGAGCGCAGTTCTCGAGGTGGCCTGTCAGACGAGATGACGAGCTGGTTGCCCGCTTCGTAGAGCGAATTGAACGTGTGGAAGAACTCCTCGAGGATCTGCTCCTTGCCTTCGAAGAACTGCACGTCGTCGAGGAGCAGGAGATCGACCTTTCGATAGCGCGACTTGAAGTCGTCCATCCGCTTGCGCCGGATCGAGTTGATGAAGTCGTTGAAGAAGGATTCAGAGGTCACATAGCGCACGGTCGCCGAGGGCTCGAGCTCGATGCGGTGCTGTCCGACCGCATGGAGCAGATGGGTCTTTCCGAGCCCGGCACCTGCATAGATGAATAGCGGGTTGTACTGGCGACCGGGTTGTTCGGCGACAGCCTGGGCCGCGGCGTGTGCGAAGCGATTCGATGGGCCGACGACGAAGTTCTCGAAGTTGTACCGGGCGACGAGGTTCGAGGTGTCGGCAGAACTCGTGAAGCGCTCCTCGCCGACGGACTCGTCGAGCGTCGGCTGGAAGGGGCGCGCTTCGGCTTCAGTCTCGAGCGTCGTCGGCTCGACGCTCGAGACGCTGATCCGAACCTCGATGGGCTCGGGCCACACCGAGCCTGCGATCTCGCGGAGCTGGTGGATGTAGTTGTCCGAGACCCAGGTCGCGTTGAACCTGTTCGGCGCCTCGAGCGTGACGGTGTCGTCGTCGACGGACAGGGCCAGCGGCTTTATCCAGGTCTCCCACTTCGCCACGCCGAGGATGTCTCGCATCCGGGCGTGGAACAGATCGATGTGTGAGTCGACGGCGCCTTGTGGCGCCTGTGTGAGTCCCACGTGCAATGTCTCCCATTCAGGCCTTCGCCCAGCCCTTACACTGTCCACACACCTATCCACAAGCTGTGGAGAAGGTGTGCCACCTATCGCGGTCGTGCGATCGGCGGCCACGCTCCGGGGAAAGGAGCGGAAATCCGCCCCGAGAGCGTTGGCGAGCATAGGGGCCGTTCCCGATACTCATCAAGAGCGGCAAATCCGTCGGTACACCCTCCGGGGTCCAGCGGCTCGGTCGGCAGAAACCCTTGTGTGGCAAGGCTTCTGAAGTCCTGCACCCCGTCGGGGCGCGACGGGGGAGAAGGCGGATTCAGCCGTTCGCGTCCTGTTCTGTGTTTCGCGAGTCCGCGGTACTTTTCGCGCATTCCTCGTCAATGGCTGTTTGGATCGGTGCGCACCTACACTGTCGCCGTTCCGTGACTTGCACGGATCCCCGAAGCCTCTCGACCAGGGATCTACCTCATGAAGCGCACGTACCAGCCAAACAACCGACGCCGGAAGCGCAAGCATGGGTTCCGCGGTCGAATGCGGACGCGATCGGGGCGCTCCCTCATACAGCGCCGCCGTGCCAAGGGTCGCCATCGTCTCTCGGCCTGACGGGCGGGGCTTCGTGTCACTGCGACCTGCGTCCCGTTTCGCCGAGGTCTACCGCACGGGCGTGCGGACCGTCCAAGGAGGAATCGTCGTGATCGAATCGACCGGACACGCCAGCCGTGCCGAGGTCGGTTTCGTTGCGGGACGGAAGGTCGGCACTGCCGTTCGCCGAAACCGGGCCAAGCGCCGGATGCGCGAGGCGGCACGGCACGTCCCGTTCCGAGCCGGGCGCGCCTATGTCGTCGTGGCATCTCCGTCGGTGGCTGACGTACCCTTCGAGGACCTCGTCGCATGGATGACATCCTCGGTCACGCCACGGCGAACCCAGGAGAAGGACTGACCTTGACCGACGCACTCGCCACCCACCGTTCTCCGGCCCAGAGCGCAGCGATCGCAACGATCCGGGCGTACCAGAAGGTACTGTCCCCCTTCTTCGGACGTAATTGTCGCTATTACCCCACCTGTTCGCAGTACACCATCGAAGCAGTGGAGGTCCATGGTGCGGCCCGTGGCTCGTGGCTCGGCATCCGTCGCATCGGACGGTGCCATCCCTGGCATGAGGGCGGAATCGATCCGGTTCCCGGCTCCGGGACAATGGATGATCCGCCCGAAGGAGGCCGACCATGAACCCGTGGACCCTGCTCGTCAACCTCCTCGGCTCGACCCTGTCGTTCTTCTATGACATCGTCCCCGAATACGGAGTTGCCATTATTTTCCTGACGCTCCTCGTCGGTGTGCTGCTCTTCCCCCTCACGTACAAGCAGACGAAGTCCATGAAGGCGATGCAGGACATCCAGCCCGAGGTGAAGCGGCTCCAGAAGGAGTTCAAGGGCGACAGGGAGGAGCTGAACAAGCAGCTCATGGCGTTGTACCAGGAGCGTGGCGTGAATCCCGCAGCAGGATGCCTGCCCCTCCTCGTGCAGATGCCGATCTGGTTCGCCCTCTACCGCGTTCTGTGGCAGGGCAGCGGTATTCCCGAGGGCTCCGACCTTCGTTCGGTGATCGACGCCGCCAATGCAGCCCTCTACACGACGAACGCCGACGGATCGCTGAGCGCCACCCTGCAGCCCGGCGTCGACATCGCAAGCGACCAGTTCTCCCACGTGATCTTCCTCGGTATGAACATGCTCGTGCGGCCCTCGGCAGCGGTCGACCTCGGGAACATCCTCGGATCGCTGCCGTACATCCTCCTCATCGCGGCGATCGTCGTCGCTGGGTTCTACCAGCAGGTGCAGACGACGCGCCGGAAGCCGGGGGCAACGGAGGAACTCAATGCGCAGGCCCAGACGATGCAGCGGGCCATGCGCATCATGCCGGTCGTCTTCGGTTTCATCTCTTGGAGTTTTGTCTCAGGTCTCGGTCTCTACTTCGCAACGTCGAACATCTTCCGCGTCGGTCAGCAGGCGATCATCCTGCGGACGGCGGCTGCCGGCGGCGACGGAGACGACAAAGGGAAGGGGCATGCCGAGGCGGACGACCCGTCCGACGAGCCGACGAGCTCGGGTCCGTCCCAGCATGCCAGCAAGAAGAGAAACCGCCGGAGAAGGAAGTAACCCGTCATGGAATGGGTCGAAGTACAGGGAAAGACGATCGATCTCGCCGTCGAGGTAGCGATCGGAGAGCTGGGAGTCGCCTCCCGTGACGACGTGACGGTCGAGGTGATCCAGGAACCGAAGGCCGGCTTCCTCGGAATGGGTGGCCAAGAAGCCATCGTGAAAGTGACGAGGGGGCCGCGCAAGCGCCGTAGGAGCAGGGGACGTGGCCGAAACGGGTCACCTTCCGACTCGACGGCCTCGGGTCAGCCATCTCCGTCACGATCGGCGGCGAGCAAACCCGCCAGGAACGGTGGATCCAACACCCAAACCAGAGGCCGCTCCGGCGGATCGAAGCGCCAGGAGGCCACGATGGAAGACAATAAGAATTCGAACGATCGCCCTCCGAGGGACGACCGGCCCGATCAGGCGCCGATCGAGGAACAGGCCGAGGTAGCCAAGGCGTTCGTCGAGGGCCTTGTCGAGGCGTTCGGCCTGGAGGGCACCGTCACGACCCGCATCGAGGAGGACGTGCTCTACCTCGACGTTGCCGGAGCGCAGACGGAGGCACTCGTTGGACCGAAGGGTTCCGTCATGCACTCCGTCCTCGAGCTGACACGCACGGTCGTGCAGCGCAAGACCTATGGCGCACCTCGCATGCGTATCGACATCGCCGGCTACGGCGAGCGACGCCGCGAGGCGCTCCAGATCTATGCTGCCAAGCTCGCCGCGCAGGTCATCGAGGACAAGAGCGAAGTCATGCTTGAGGCCATGAACGCCGCTGACCGCAAAGTACTCCACGACGCCGTAGCTGAGATCGATGGCGTGAGGTCGTACTCCGAGGGAGACGAGCCGCGTCGCGCCGTCGTCATTGCATACGACGGGGACTGAGACAGGAGTTTCACGTGAAACACGTCCCCAACGACGATGTTTCACGTGAAACCATCTCACTCGGGCGCCAGGGAGTGGCCAGACTCGATCGGAGAGCGCTCGATCCACTGCTCGCCCGCCTCGGAGTCCGCTTCTCCGAGGAACAGCGATCCGTACTGGATCGGTTCGCCGCCTGGCTCTGCACAGAGGCGGTCGCTGCGGGTGCGATAGGCCCGAGTGAGGTGCCACGCATCTTCGATAGGCACATCGCCGACTCCCTCGTATACCTCGCAGGACTCGAATCCGGGGTCCGGTCGACGGGAGTCACATCCATCGTCGACGTCGGCTCGGGTGTCGGGCTTCCCGGCATACCCCTTGCAATAGCGAGGCCGTCGTGCCATGTCACGCTTGTGGACAGGTCTTCGAAGCGCTCCGAGCTGTCCCAAAGAGTCGTCCGCATCCTCGGACTGGAGAACGTGGAGGTGAGGACGGCCGAGGCGAACCGAATAGCGGATAGGTTCGAGGGGGTCGTGTTCCGAGCGTCACTCCCGGTTGTAGGTGCTACCGCAGCGTTTCTCACCCTGGGATCGCTGGATTCCGTGGGTGTGTTCGGCCTCTCGCGGCGACACGAACGTCCCGAGGTTCCTGTTGCACCGGACGGCGTGGCCTATCACCTGAGCTGCGAAGGAGACGGAGTGCTTGACTCACCGGCGTGGCTCCTTAGGATGCAACGTACCCACACCTGAACTCATCGGAGCCTCCCCCATGTCACACGGCAAGGTCGTCGCCATCGCCAATCAGAAGGGCGGTGTCGGAAAGTCGACCACTGCGATAAACCTCGGTGCAGCGCTCGCGTTCCAGGGCGAGCGCGTGTTGATCGTTGACCTCGACCCCCAGGGAAACACCAGCTCGGGACTCGGGATCGACAGGTCGGCCATCACGTCGTCGACCTACGATGTCCTTGTTGACGGGACACCGATCGGGGATGTACTCGAACCGACCTCGGTGCGTGATCTGCACGTCGTTCCCGCCACAATCGAGCTCGCTGGCGCCGAGATCGAGTTGGTGTCGGTGTTCTCACGTGAACAGAGGCTCAAACGCGCGTTGGAGACGGTGCTGGATGACTACGATGTCGTGCTCATCGACTGTCCACCTTCCCTCGGACTCCTCACGATCAACGGGCTTGCGGCTGCCGACGAGGTGCTCATCCCGATCCAATGTGAGTACTACGCACTCGAGGGCGTCAGCCAACTCACGCGCAACATCGGTCTCGTGCAACAGAGCCTTAACCCTCAACTGGAGGTCGAAGGTGTTGTCCTGACGATGTTCGACGGACGCACCACTCTGGCTTCGGAGGTCGTCAAGCAGGTCCGTGACCACTTCGGCGAAACGGCCTATCGAACGGTCATACCGAGAACGGTTCGGCTCTCGGAGGCACCTTCCTATGGCGAGCCGATCGAGGCCTACGACCCGATGTCACGCGGAGCGATCGCCTATAGGGCCCTCGCCCAGGAGTTCAGGAGGAGACATGGCCGCACGTAAGACCGGATTGGGAAGGGGCCTCGACGCCCTCATCCCCCAGGATCACCCGACCGGGGGATATGCCACCATCTCCGTCGACGGAGTCAGGGCGAACCCAGACCAACCGAGGACGCACTTCGATCCGGCATCGATCGACACCCTCGCCGCTTCGATCGACGCCGTCGGCTTGCTGCAGCCGATTGTCGTGAGGGCAGCGGAGGATGGGTACGTGCTGGTTGCTGGCGAGCGCAGGCTTCGAGCCCTTCGCCAGCTCGGCCACGCGACCGTGCCGGCCGTGATCAGGGAGGAGACGGATGGGCGTACCAACCTGACGGAAGCGCTTGTCGAGAATCTCCAACGCGAGGACCTGAACCCGCTCGAGGAGGCCGCGGCATTCAAGGAGCTGCTGGAAGAATATGGAATGACTCACGAAGAGGTCGCGGTACGTGTCGGGAGAAGTCGCTCGGCGGTCACGAACACCGTACGACTGCTGGGTTTGCCAGCTCCGATCCAGAAACTGGTAGCGAGCGGAGAGCTCTCGGCGGGCCATGCCAGGGCGCTGCTCGGGTGCGATGACGAGGCCTATGCGTCGCATATCGCCCAACGCGCCGTCGCAGAGGGATGGCCGGTTCGACGCGTCGAGGAGGCCGTTCGGCTGAGGGCGACCCAGGGACGGACATCGTCCGTGCGCTCGCGAGCTGTGAGACCCGCACCCATCATCGAGCTCGAGGATCGGCTTCGGGAGCGACTCGGAACGAAGGTGACGATCGACTACCGGGGCAAGGGTGGCCGGATCACGATCAAGTACTCGTCGCCCGATGATCTCGAGCGGATCTACCGTCACCTGTTCGGTTCCGAGTCCTGACGCGCAGCCAGCTCATACACGGCGGCCACGGCGTGGGCAACCACCATGCCAGCTCGCCTTCGCATCGAGCGCATGGCAACCAGCACGGAGGGTGAGCGGGTCTCCTTGAGCATCGGCATCGTTCTCCCTGCGGGCTCGAGGCCTATCCGATCGGCGACGACGCCTGCGATGACCATGCCTGCCTCAGATCGCGAGTGCTCCGAGGCGAAGTAGTAGACGCCTTCCTCACCATCTTGTGGTGAGAGGAATCCGACGACCATGTCCACGTTCATGCGATTCGCGCGTTGGGCACGAAGCCGGGCGGGGGGAGAGGTGTCCACCGACCTTGAAAGAACGGGAAGCCCGCTGAGGTGTGCGAGCGCGTGCCTCGCTTCGACGGCGGTCGACCACGTTGTCGTGGACTCGTCGGGAGTACGGCACTCCGGATCGAGGTAGATCCGCTGTCCTGCGATCGATGGGGGGAGGTTCGTGAGCCACTCCCGTTCCCTGACAGACTCACGTCCGTGTTTCTGTGTGGCGAATCCGATGAGGCGGAGCTCGGAGGCGACGAAGCTACCGGCAAGGCCGTCCTCAGCCAGACCGCGATTGTGCTGGAAGTCGAGCAGCCCGGCGAGGGTGTCGGGTCCGAACACACCGTCGACCTTCCCGGTATCGAAGCCCAGCGAGTTCAAGCGCGCTTGAAGGTCAGCGACGTCATCACCGCGCATCATCGGGATCCGGTGGTAGAGGAGCCTGTCACCCAGTCGGTACCCCGCATCGACGAGGGCCCGCCACGTGTCGGGACCGACCACCCCGTCGACGGGCAGTCCGCGCTCATCCTGGAAGAGCGCGACCGCTGCAGAAGTAGCGTCCCCGTAGACGCCCTCCCTGTCGTCCCCGAGCTCGTAGCCGAGCGCGGAGAGCCGGCTCTGGATGTCCAGAACCGGCTCTCCGCGATCACCTGTGTGGTAGAGCCTCACCAGCTCATGCTTGCAGATTCAGCCTCTCAGGCGAGGTACTCCGCGAGCTCCGCCTGGAGTTGTCCCTTGCTCCGTGCACCGACGAAGCGCCTCTTCTCCTCACCATTCTGGAAGACGATGAGGGTCGGGATGCTCATGACGTGGTACGCACCCATCGTGGCCGGATTCTCGTCGACGTTGAGCTTCGCAACGGTCAGTTTCCCGGAGTTCTCACCGGCCAGTTCGTCCAGCGGCCCGTCCATCATCTTGCATGGCCCGCACCACTCTGCCCAGAAATCGACCAACGTCGGTGTTTCTGATGCGATGGCGGTCCCAAAGTCGTTGTCGGTGACCTTGACGGTGTTCTGTCCCATGGGAGTCGTCTCCTGTCGTCGTCGTGTATTCGGAACCCCGACCGAGGCGGATGGATTCCTATTCGTGATTGTCGAGGAACCGCTCCGCGTCGAGCGCGGCCTGACACCCCATACCAGCAGCCGTCACGGCCTGACGGTAGACCTTGTCCGTGACGTCCCCTGCCGCGAAGACCCCCTCCACGGACGTGATGGTCGTACCGGGGTTCGTCACGATGTACTCATCGTCGTCGAGCTCGATATGGCCCTTGAAGACGGTGGTGTTCGGATCGTGGCCGATGGCGACGAACACTCCATCGGTCGCCAGCGTGGTCACCTCATCGGTGTCGACATTGCGGATGCGGACGCCGTCGACGACCTTGTCCCCGAGGATCTCCTCGACAACGGTGTTCCAGATCACCTCGATCTTCGGGTGGTCGAGCACACGGTTCGCCATGATCGTCGATGCTCGGAACTCCTCGCGACGGTGCACGACGGTGACCTTGGTTGCGAACTTCGTGAGGAACAGCGACTCCTCCATGGCGGAGTCGCCACCACCTACAACGACGAGCTCCTTGTCGCGGAAGAAGAAGCCGTCACAGGTCGCGCAGGCTGAGACCCCGTAGCCACGGAGCTTCTCCTCGCCCGGTACGTTGAGCCATCGGGCGGATGCGCCAGTGGAGATGATGATGGTCTCAGCGGTGTACGCATCGGGACCGACGTTCACGGTGAATGGGCGCTGGGAGAAGTCGACGTCGGTGACGTTCGAGCTCACGATGCGGGTTCCGAAGCGCTCGGCCTGCTTTCGCATCTGCTCCATGAGCTCGGGCCCCATGATCCCGTCGGGGAATCCCGGGTAGTTCTCGACGTCGGTGGTGATCATGAGTTGGCCGCCGCGCTCCATGCCCTCGATCATGAGGGGATCGAGGCCGGCTCGCGCGGCATAGATGGCTGCGGTCAGGCCTGCAGGCCCCGAACCGATGATGAGGACCTTGTCTGGCATGCTCTTCACTCCTGGGGTGCGCGGTCCTGGGGGTAGCGCCGCGACCAGACGAATGCTCCGATCACGATCAACAGCAACCCGACCACGGCGTATGCGGTTTCCTGGCCCATCAGCGTCCCGAGGATCCGGAATATTCCGACGAGCAGCCAGAAGACCGCCATGATGGCGCCCACCACGAGGATCAGGCCCACGGCGACCCATGTGAGTGCCGTCGATGCCTTGTCGACGGACAGCTCCCGGATCCTCGTGGCGACCTGTTCGAGCAGGTCCGCGATGCGAACCGAGAGTGGTGCGGTTGGTTCTGCCATGACCCGCCCGAGGTTAGTCAGCTGCGGGGGTGCCGGGTTGTGGCGTAGCGCCCTGGACTGGATATCAGTCGTCGATGGCGACGACGCTGCAGGTGGAGAGGTCGATGGTGAGCACAGAGCTCACACCGGTCGCGTCGATCACGGCGAAGTACGCGACCTGCGCCCCGTCGCGTTCGCCGACGCCGAGCAATGTCTTGTCGCCGCTGGGAAGACTCGTCCCGATCTCCTCGAGGCAGGCTTCAACGTGCGCGATGTCGACGCTCGAACGCGTCGCCGCGACGGTTCCATCGAGGAGCTCATTGATGTCCTTCGGTGTTGCCGCCCCCTCGGTGATGGCCAGCAGATCCGAGCCGTCCACGTCGGTGAATGCCTGTACCTCCCCAACGAGTTCGGGATCGCCCGACCCCTCCTCGTTGAAGGTCTCCGCCTCAGGAGCGTCCTGGCCGCCGCCGTCGCGGACGTCGGCGGCTGCCATGGTCGTGTCGCTCACGAGTGCAGAGTCTTGTTCGTCCGATCCCCCGAGGCCACCGGGCAGCACGACGATCGCCGTGACGACCGCTGCCGCAGCAGCAAGGCCGAAGAGCGGTTGCAGCCAGGTCACACGTCGTCTGGCTGGCTCTGGCACCGCCTGATCAGGGGCATCGAGGTTGAGCGCGCCACGGACGCGTGAGCGGAGTTCGGATCGCTCTGCGGCCGTCATCGAAATTCCGGGAAGTGATGCGAGTGCGTCGCGAACCTCCGTCTGGATTGCAAGCTCCTGCGCCAGGCTCGGGTCCGCGTCGATCTGGGCGCGTGCCTCTGCTGCCTCTGCTGAGGACAGGGCACCAGCCGTGAGGCCGAGGATCAGATCGCGTTCCTGCTCGTTCATGGGTCTCCGTTGTCCATGCTTTGATGCTCTCCACCGGGTGCGAGGTTCCCGAGACTTTGGGAGAGTTGTCGCCTGGCCCTGAAAAGCCTGCTCTTGACGGTTCCCGTGGGCACGCCGAGGGTATCGGCAGCCTGGTCTAGCGACATGCCCTCGAGATCGACGAGGACGACGGCTGATCGGAAGTCTTCGGAGAGCGCTCGAAGGGCCGCCTCGATGTCCGGGCGTACCTCAATCGCCTCGTACAGGTCGGTGGTCGTCCTGTCCGGCGGGTCATGTGATTCGGGCAGCGGCTGTGTCCGGGTGCGGGTGCGTCGCCGGAGGTGGTCGTAGCAGGTGTTGACGGCGACCCGGTAGAGCCAAGTCGAGAACGCCGCCTGCGCCTTGTACCTATCCGCCTTTCGGAACACCGTGAGGAAGGTGTCCTGTGTCGCATCGAGCGCAGCTTCTCGGTCCCCCATCATTCGCATGCAGATCGCGAAGACCCTGTCCTCGTGTGCGTCCATGAGCTCGTTGAACGCGGACGCGTCCCCGGTGAGGTACCGGTCGATGAGCTCGATGTCGAGTTCTGCGCGTTCGGTCATGGCCGCCAAGAGAGTAGGCCCGTGCGACAGCACGTGACGTTGGGTTCACCCGCCGACGAACCGCACTTCCGAGATGCGGCTCTGGTAGGTGCCGTCCGACAGTTCCTGGAGCCCGGTGAGCCAAAGCCGCCACACACCGTCGACGCGTACAGGCAAGGGGATGCGGTTGCCGGACGCCTGGAGGGTGCCCCTGGAAACGTGCTCCCAACCCTCGGGATCTGACGGCAGCGATCTCGCCCATCCGACGAGGTACACCGTGCCGGGTGTGCCCGACACGACCACCGCAGCTGGGGTTCCCTCCGGGTCGAAGACGAGACCGACGCCCTCTTTGATCTCACTCAACGGCCGGGAGTACGTCTCGGTGAACCACGCGGTCGCGGGGTTCCTGTCGAGGACGTTTGGGGCACTGTCGTCGTTCTCGGTCCCATCGCCCAGTGGGTCATAGATCTGCACGGTCGCCGGGAGCGTTGTCGAGTCATCGGGATCCTCGACGTTCACCGGTGTTGTCGTCGTCGGTGATTGCGAACCGGCAGAGATCGGATACAGGAACGGCGAGTCGGGGTCGAAGTCCGCGGCGAGCCCGACCGCCGCGATGAGGGCGATCAGGGTGACGATGGCACCGAATACGGCAAGGGCGCGCCACGGACGAACGGTCGTGCGTTCATTGTGAGGCGTGTATGCCACGGCGCGGAGGGCCGATGCGAGACCGCGTGCATCGAGCTCACCGGCGACCCCGGCACGCAACGCCGCGTCGACGGAATGGGGGAGGCCGTCGATGACCTGCGAAGGGAAGACGGACCCGTCCGCCGTCCCCGTGATCGCCGCTCGGAGTACGTCTGCCAGTTCGATGGTGTCTTGGCCTTGGTCCGTCCAGCGCCGATGCCGCCCGAAACTCGCGAGCTTGGCCGGATGTGCAGCGGAGAAGTGAACTGCAGATGCATCGAGGGCGCCATGGACCCCGCCTGCATCGTGGAACCTGGCGAGGGCGAGGCACAGTCCTGCAGCGTTCGGCAGGAACTCCCCGACCGGCAGTCCCTCACCGACTCGCAACCGATCGGCGATCGTCACCCCGCCGTCCCACTCCGACACCGAGTACGCCGACGCCGTCGTCTCCGCTGCGGCGAACACCTTCTGAACGTGACCTTCGGTGACCGTTGCCGCCGAGCGAACACCGTCAAGAAACTCTCGATGGCGATCCGGTGTCGATTCTGGCGCCAGGTACCGGATGAGTACGGGCCGGTCCAGCGCCTCATCCTGTGCGAGCCACTCCTCGATGTCACCGTCACTTCCAAGGCGGATGTTGAGGCGGTACCGCTCGGGAAGGCGAGGGGGCATTGCCGTTCAGCTCGCCTTGAGCACCGCAAGGGTCTCGGGGAGCGTGACGAAGCCCTCTGACTCGTAGAGGTTGAGAGCAGGCGTGTTGTCGAACTGCGTGTTCAAGAGCAGAGCCTTCGATCCGTGGCGCTTTGCACTGCGCGCCGTTGCGCGCACGAGGCTGCGGCCCATCCCCGATCCCTGCCAACGTGGATCGACCGCGACTCGCTGGAGGTAGGAGATGGCGTTGCCGTAGCCGACGACTGCGTAGCCGGTGATCCCGGACTCGCCGTCCCTGATCACATAGACGCTCGCCGACGACGTGGCCTGGGTCGACTCTGCGAGGCCGGCGCGATCGAATCGCCAGAACTCCGGGAACGCGGCGCGATCGATGCGCAGCATCTCCGTGAGGTCGTAGTCGTCCCAGCGGACGACGAGGTGCTGGGGACCCGGCAGGGATCCGTCGAGTGAGAGGCGCATGAGGGCGAGGTCGAGGTGATCGGAGAAGCCTGCTTGCTCCCAAGGGCGCCTCGCCGATGGAGCGAGGGGAGAGGAGAGGACGGCGGGGGCACCGATGTCGTAGAGCTGGGATGTGCAGGCTTCGATGAAGCCGGATCCTCCGCGCATGAGGCGCAGCGTCGCGTCGCTGATGGCGTCGTTCCACGGACGCGCCTCAGCCCTCGCCCATCCCTTGCGAAGCGAGATCGACCCCGGCCAGGTTCCCCGTTGCACCACTCGATGCGGCGTGTCAGCAAGCGCCATTGGCATCTCCATCGTTCCTACCGCTGCGAATAGCGTAACCGCGGTTGGCGCAGCCCCGGTCCATGCGAGAATCAGGACGTGTCCTTTCTTCTCGTGTCCCATGAACTGAGTCGTCACCATCGAACGCCGCAGGGCCATCCCGAGCGTGTGGCTCGCATCGAGTCCGTGATGGCGGGACTCCGGGCGACGCCCACGACGATCGTCGAACTCGAGGCGCCCTCGGTGGATCCGTCGGTTCTCGCCCTCGTCCACGACGAGCGATACGTGGCTGAGTTCCGTCGGTTCTGCCAGTCCGGCGGCGGCTACCTCGACCCTGACACGTATGCCGTACCTGCCTCGTGGGACGCGGCACTTCACGCTGCCGGCGCGGGTCCCGCGGCGGTCGACGCGCTCACGAGGGGCGTAGCGGACACCGCCTTTGTCGCCGTGCGTCCCCCGGGGCACCACGCAGAGCGTGCCCAGGCGATGGGTTTCTGCTTCTTCAACAATGTCGCCGTGACCGGCGCGTACCTCAGGAGTCTCGGGAAGCGGGTCGCGATCGTGGACTGGGACGTTCATCACGGGAACGGAACCCAGCGGACCTTCTATAGGGATCCCGATGTCCTGTATGTGTCACTCCACGAGTTCCCGTTCTTTCCGGGAACGGGGTGGGTGACCGAGACGGGAAGCGGACCGGGGGAGGGGTCCACGGTCAACGTCGCAGTTCCATCCGGGACGAGCTCGACCTCGTACCTCGCCGCCTTCTCGCGCATCGTCATTCCGATCGTCTCCGAGTTCGCTCCCGACTGGCTCCTGGTGAGCGCGGGGTACGACGCGCACCGGTCGGACCCGCTCGGGGGTCTTCTCCTCGAGACGCTTGACTACGCGACGATGGCCGCGGCCCTCGCATCCGTCGTGCCACCGTCGAGGACCATCGCATTCCTCGAGGGTGGCTACGACCTCCAGGCAATGGCGGCATCGGCATCGGCGACCGTGGGGGGAACCCTCGGATTCACCAGTGCGGCACCGCTTCCCAGCCTGATCTCCGGATCGGCCGCCCGTGTGGTCGATCTGGCCGTCGAGACCCTGTCCCGGTACTGGGAAGTCGTTTAAGGACGACCTTCGAAGCGCCGATACCCCACGTGGCTGCACACGCGTGGGAGGAAATCGCCGATGGACGAGTTGCCAACGCTCGATGAGCTTCTGTCGAAGCTGATCACGACAGGGGGATCGGACCTCCACCTCAAGGTGGGCTCGCCGCCTGCGTATCGGATCGACGGCGTCCTCCACCTCGCCGAGCTACCCGTGCTCACGGCCGAGACGACGGCGGAGCTCCTCGCCCAGCTCGTGCCCGAGCGACTGGCAGCATCCGAGGGACGGACCGACTACGACTTCGCATACGGAAGGCCCGGTCTCGGACGATTCCGGGTGAACTCGTACCGTCAGCGGGGCTCCGTGAACATCGTCGTCCGTGCTGTGGCGCCATCGAGCCAGACCTTCTCAGAGCTCGGACTGCCAGAGACCGTTGCAAAGGTCTGCGACGAGCATGATGGGCTCATCCTGGTCACCGGACCCACCGGGTCAGGGAAGACGACCACATGTGCAGCCATCATCGACTACATCAACACGAACCGGCGCACGAACATCATCACGATCGAGGACCCGATCGAGGTGACCCACAAGGACAAGCGCTCCATCGTCAGCCAGCGAGAGGTTGGCGTTGACACCGAGTCGTTCGAGGCGGGGATGCGTGCCGTCCTCCGGCAGGATCCGAATGTGATCTACGTCGGGGAGATCCGCAACCAGGAGACGCTCGAGGCTGCGTTGGTCGCCGCCGAGACAGGTCATCTCGTCATTTCGACGATGTACACGATCGACGCGGTCGAGACCGTGCACCGCATCCTCGACACGTTTCCCCCCTACCACCAGAGGCGCGTCCGTCAGATGCTCGCGACATCGCTGCGCGGCATCATCTCCCAGAGGCTCCTGCCGAGGATCGAGGGCCAGGGCCGGGTGCCTGCGGTCGAGTTGATGCTCGGGGTCGAGGTGATCAAGGAACGACTGATCGATCCGGAGAAGCTGCCGAAGCTGTACGAGACGATCGCAGAGGGCGCCTTCTACGGAATGCAGACGTTCGACCAGGCGATCACAGCGAGGTATGAGGCGGGCGAAGTGTCATTCTCGGATGCATTGATGCACGTGACGTCGCCCAGGGACTTCAAGATCGCGACCGGCGTCATGTCGTCGACGCCTCCCCCGTCCTCACTGGTCTGATCCGGCGAGGTCGCCTCGTACCGGGGCGTCGCCTACCCTCGCGCCATGCCCGAGTACACGTGTCGCGATTGCGGCGACTCGTTCAGCCTGCCGCAGTCGGTTGTCGATCGCTACCCCGGTTGGGCGCCAGCGCAATGCCGCTCATGCCGTGATGGCTCGAAGGCGGCACGCGGTGGGGTCCGCTCTCCGAAGGAGATCCAGGGGGATCCGACGACCGGTGTCTTCACCGACGGCAGCTCGGTTCCGAACCCGGGACCAGGCGGCTGGGCGGCGGTGTATGTCGTTGACGACCAGATCGTTGCGGAGGCCTACGGGTACGGCGGCGAGACTACCAACAACCGGATGGAGCTCGAGGCGTTGATCAAAGCGGTCGACCTCGTACCCACCGGCACACCGACCACCGTCTACTCGGACTCGAACCTCGCCGTACGCACGATCAACGAGTGGGCGGCCGGCTGGGAGCGCAACGGATGGAAGCGCAAGGGCGGTCCGGTGGAGAACCTGGACCTCGTCAAGCGGGCGTATCGGGCCTTCAGGGAGAGGCCCGAGTTGGATCTGGTATGGATTCGTGCCCATGTCGGGTACCGCTGGAACGAGTATGTGGACGCCCTCGCGAACCGTGGCCGGTCGGAGGCGCTCCATGATTCCTGACCGGCTGCGACCCGTGTTCACTGACGCTGTCATCGACCTCGCCCGCCGCTTCGAGGACGCGGGCCATCAGCTGTTCCTCGTCGGAGGCTCCGTCAGGGATGCGCTGCTCTCTCGCGGGAGCAGCGATCTCGACTTCACGACGTCGGCTCGGCCAGATGAGATCGAGCGCATCGGCGAACCATGGGCCCATTCGACCTACCTCGCGGGGAAGGCCTTCGGAACCATCGGATTGGTCCGCGATCACATCACACACGAGATCACGACGTTCCGATCCGAGATGTACCGCGACGACTCGAGGAAGCCGCAGGTCACGTTCAGCTCGTCCCTCGAGGAGGACCTCTCGAGGAGGGACTTCACCGTGAACGCGATGGCGATGCTCGTGCCCGTCGAGGCGGGCACGCAGCCTGAGATGATCGATCCCCATGGAGGGCTCACTGACCTCGGCTCGCAGCTCTTGCGCACTCCGATGGACCCTGAGATCTCGTTCGGTGACGATCCGCTCCGGATGCTCCGTCTCTTCAGGTTCGTATCGACACTCGGATTCCGGGCGGACGAAGCGGCCGCTGCTGCCGTCGTTCGCATGCACGATCGGCTCGCGATAGTGTCGGCCGAGCGCATTCGGGCAGAGTTCGACAGGCTGATGACCGGTGACAACGTCGCAGAGGCACTTGCCGAGCTCGTCGAGAGCGGCCTCGCGGAGATGTTCATCCCCGAGATCCCCGCGCTCTCGCTGGAGCAGGATCCCGTCCACAGGCACAAGGATGTGCTCGCCCACACGATTGCCGTCGTCGCCAAGACGGACAGCGGGAACCTCCGGCTGCGTCTTGCCGCCCTGTTCCACGACATCGGGAAGCCCGCCACCCGGGAGTTCGTCGATGGCGGTGTGACGTTCCACCATCACGAGGTCGTCGGAGCGCGCATGACCAGACAGCGGATGCAGGCCTTGAGGTACCCGAAGGACACGATCGACGACACGGCCGACCTCGTCTTCCTCCACATGCGCCCCCACACCTTCAAGATGGGATGGACGGACTCGGCCGTCCGGCGCTACGTGCGCGACGCGGGTTCTCTCCTCGAGGACCTCAACTCGTTGGTGCGCGCCGACGTGACGACTCAGAACCAGAGGCGTGCCCGGGCGATCGAGAACCGGATCGACGATCTCGAGGTCCGCATCGCCGATCTGATGGAGCGTGAGGAGCTCGAAAGCCTTCGCCCTCCCATCGACGGCAACGACGTGATGCGCCATCTCGGACTCGAGCCGTCACGGACCGTCGGTCAGATCATGGACATGCTCCTCGAACGCCGCATCGAGGAGGGTCCCTACACACCCGAAGAGGCCTACGCCATGCTCGACGAGTGGAAGGCCTCCGGACGGAAAGGTCCTCCCTTTAGGGGGGACGGGCGAACGGAGTGAGCCAGGGGGGCGCGCGAGCCTGCGAGCACGCAGTGGGATCCGGCCGAGGCGTGGGTCTTGGACAGGATCCCCCTGCATCGTCGCTTCGCTCCTCTGCCGTCCACCTTGAAAGGGGGACGAGCGTGACTTGGCTTGGTCCTCCGGACAGGGGGACGAAGAGGGCTCGAGGTTTGTCAGCCGGACGCAGATGAATAGAGATATGCATATGCGTATACTCGCAGTATGGTCACCGCAGCTGTCCTTGGCGCCTCCGGCTATGCCGGGGGCGAACTGATTCGACTGATCGACGCGCATCCGTCGATCGAACTCGTGTACCTCGGTGCGCACTCACGCTCAGGAACGCGTCTTGCCGAAGTCCATCCCAATCTCACCGGAGGAGAGAGGGTCCTCGGATCCCTGGACCCCGGGCGTGCCGCGGGTGGCGAGGTCGTCTTCCTCGCACTTCCCCACGGTGCATCAGCCGAACCGGCGATCGCGTTGCGCTCGCAGGGCGCCAGGGTCATCGACCTCGGAAGCGACTTCCGGCTGGATAGCGATGCCCGATACCGGGAGGCGTACGGCGCTAGCCACCTGTATCCCGATGAGCTCGGCGGCTGGGTGTACGGCCTTCCGGAGCTGTTCGGGGAGGCCATCGCCGGTGCATCCAACGTCGCCGTGCCCGGCTGCTACCCAACTTCCGCCGTCATCGGTCTCGGCGCGCTGGTGCTCGACGGGCTGATAGAGAGCTCCGGGATCATCGTGGACTCCATGTCGGGTGTCTCCGGCGCAGGGCGGGGAGTCTCCCAGGCCCTCCAGTTCGGTGAGGTGGACGAGTCAGTCAAGGCCTACAAGGTGCTCGAGCACCGACACCAGCCCGAGATCGAGAGTGCACTCGACAGCCTGACGGGCGTGCGCCACCAAGTGTTGTTCACTCCCCACCTCGTCCCGATGCAGCGGGGGATCCTGGCCACGATCTACGCCAGGACACGGCAGGGCGTGACGCTCGAGGACCTCATCGGGTCCATTGATGGGCGGTACGGGAATGCGCCGTTCG
>DATHUV010000130.1:0-12444 GCA_035461905.1 Acidimicrobiia bacterium
GACGCAAGGGCAGTCACGAGGCCGAGGAGGGTCCAACCCGTGATGTCGTCGATCATGCCTGCGGCGAGGAGGGTTTGGCCGATGTCCCTGCGCATCAGGTCGAGGTCCATCAGGACCTTGGCAAGAACGGGAATCGCCGAGATCGACAACGCGGTGGCGAGGAAGAGCGCGAACACGGAACGCTGCGATGGGTCTGCGAGCAACTCCTCCGGGATGGCGTATCCCAGCGCAAAGCCCGTGGCGAAAGGAAGCACCAGGCCGCCGATGGCAACCCCGACTGCGGTCCCCGCCCTCCGCCTGATGAGGGCGAGATCCGTCTCGAGTCCTGTCACGACCAACAGGAGCATGACACCGATGAGGGCGACGACCTCGAGCATGTAACCTTGGACCTCTGTCTGTGGGATGACCAGCTGGCCGATCCACGGAACAAGGCTCGAGAGCAGGGATGGCCCCAGGATCACACCGGCGAGGATTTCGCCGACGACGGCAGGCTGTCCGAGGCGCAGCGAGATGCCACCGAAAAGGCGTGCCGTGAACAACAGGATGGCGATCTGCGCCACCAACTGCAGTACCTCGTCGTGCGATGCGGCACTGAATGTCTCCAACATCGCAACCCCTCGCCTACGGCCTCATCGTCGGACGGCATCGGCCGGACGGACGCCGACGACCGAGGCGTGCTCCAATGACGCTCACCGTCGAGGCTCTGGCCCATGCACGTCGGTTCCGCACCGAGAGGGGACGATAACACGGCGCCGCAGAGCGCAAGGCCCGGTGTCCTCCTCGGTATTGATGTGAGGACGCGCGCAGCATCGGTGACGCCATTCTCCGCCAAAGTGGATCTGCCGAGCTGAAGCGGCCTCGCCGCGTCGCCGAGACGATCAGCCCGCCCCGCGAGAGCGGTCTCGGTCCTGGTCCGGATGATCCTTCTCACCGTCGCCCGTGCCTATGTTCGGGTCGTCTTCGGAGCTGTCCTGTGGCGGGATGCCGGAGCTCGATCCGTCGTGGGACTGGCCTTCCGTATCGCCTGCTTGCGCATCGTCTGGTGGGGACGTCGTGAACGGCAGCGAGTCCGACCCTGAGCCCTCGGCTCCCCTGTCATGCCCACGGCCGTCGGTGCCGCTGCGACCCTGGTCCGTCGCTCCGAATCGGACGCGGACCTGTTCACGGGCCTGCTCCAGCCCCCGCATCAGGGTCTACGACCCGACGCTCGACCTGGCGGTCGAGGACGCGGATGGCAGGGTCGCCGGTTACGCGCTGTTTTGGTTCGACAAGACGACGAAGGTCGGCCTCCTCGAACCGATGCGCGTCGAGGATGACTACCAGCGACGCGGACTCGCCCGAATGCTGCTCACGGACGGTCTCGATCGGCTTGCACGCAAGGGCGCCCGTCGCCTCAAGGTCGGCTTCGAGACCGACGCTGCGCGGGATCTCTACCTCGATGCCGGCTTCGTCCAAACGTCTGTCGACCGGCTACTCATCCGACCCGCACCGAGCGACCCGCTCAGGCAGTGACGCTGCCGGCGCGTCGCACGAGCCAGCGAGGGCCGGCGAAGGGTTCCGACGAAGCGGATGCTCGTCGCACGAAGGTTCGAGTGGCGGGCAGGGACTCGACCTACTGCACCCGGATCTGACCGGTCACCGGTATCAACCACTCGGCATGTGGGTAACGCCTCCACAACGAGCTCCACATCGAGCTTCACAATCAGGGAGATGGACGCATGTTCAAGTGGACACGACGACTCATCTGGGGCGCTGTCGGTGCCGCGGTGGGATACTTCTTCGATCCGGTGGACGGCGCCGGCAGACGGGCGAGGCTGCGAGATCAGACCGCGGCCTTCGGGCGCAATCTCGGCAACACTGCCAGTCGCAAGGCGCAATACCAGGCTGGACGGGCAAAGGGTCTGGTTCACGCGGTCGCAGGGAGTGAGGATCCACCGAAGGACGATCGGGCGCTTCTGCAGAAGGTGCGGAGCGAGGCCGTCGGAAAGGTACATGGCGAAGTCGGTCATATCGACGTGCGCGTCGACGACGGCGTCGTATACCTCGACGGACAGAGCAAGGATGGAGCGAGCGAGGATGAGCTCGTCGCACGGATCAGCGACGTCACCGGAGTTCGAGACATTCGTAACCAGCTCGTCAACGGTTGATGACCACAGGGGCCACGACGTCTCGGCTCTAGGTACAGGTGCTGCTGCGACGGTTGATCGGAAGGTCTCAGGGATCGACGCTGATCGGAGGTTCCGAGGCAACCCCGACAAGCCGACCGCGCGCGAGAAGCGGGCCCGCATGGCGGGCCCGCCTCTCTTGTTTATCTCGGACCCTTCAGAACACCAGGATCAGGATGACCAGGACGAGTAGGAGGGTTCCAATACCGATTCCGATATGCATGTGCTCACCTCCTCTGTCTACGAAGCCCAGGACTTGAGGCTGTTTTCGATGGACTCGGCCGTCTCGCCCGTCTTCTGCTTGATGGCGCCGACCAGCTGATCCCAGTTTCCTTCTGCCGAATCGAGGTCGTCGTCGGTGAGGTCGCCCCACTGCTCCTTGATGTTTCCCTTGAAGCGTTGCCAAGCACCTTCACCCTGCATGCGATCTGACCATTCCATGTCTTTCCTCCTCATCACGTACGGACTCCTGCCCGCACGCCTTTTCTCCCAGAGACGTACCCTCCACAGCGTCTGTCCATACCTGACAGCCATCGGTACCGAGGCCGACACTCCCTGAGCACGCAGGAACCCGAGCCCGTTCCTCGTCTATCGTCTTCATGGAGGGGTTGTCCCCTGGAGAGGCTGAGGAGCTGGGAAGAGAAGATGAGATCACGTCTCGCCATGTCCGAGAAGTGGCGGTCGGTCATCGCTGACACGCTCGCCTCGCTCGGAGTGGCTGCCTGGGAATGGCACGCCGACACCGACGAGCTGTGGTGGTCGGAAAACCTCGGCCCGCTCATGGGTCGCGAAGCCGGGTTCACACCCTCCGGGTTCACCGCTGCGCTCACCCTCTTCGAGGATGACCCGAAACGACCGGTTCGTCCGGCCGAACTGCTCCGACTCATGGAGACCCACGATGGCCCGGTCGAGGCCGAACGCCGCGGGATCCTGCCCGATGGCTCGAAACGATGGATGCTGCAGCGGTACTCGGCGATCAAGGACGGCGATGGTGCGACCGTGGGGGTCTTTGGCGTCGTGATCGATATCGACGAGCGCAAGCGCCGCGAACGCGAAGAGGCGCTCCTGCACGAGGCTGCGCAATCGTTGGCGAAGTCGCTCGCCGTCGATGAGACGCTCGCAAGCATCGCTCGACTCGTCGTCCCCGACCTCGCGGATTGGTGCGTGGTCGAGCTGATCGAGGACGGCCGGCTGCAAACGGCGGTCAATGCTCACATCGATCCGGAGAAGGTCCGCTGGGCCAAGGCAATCCAGGCCGAGTACCCCCAGGACATGTCCTCCCCGGTTGGCTCACCGAATGTCGTGCGGACCGGTGAGTCCGAGATCTACCCCGAGATCACCGACGACATGCTCGTGTCCGTTGCCGCCGGCGATGACCGAAAGCTGGAGCTGCTCCGCTCGGTCGGATACCGGTCCGCGATGATCGTCCCCCTCCTCGTGCGCGACGAGGCGCTCGGTGCGATCACGATGGTGAAGGCAGAATCGGCGGACAGCTTCGATCTCCGCTCGTTGCACTTCGCCGAGCGGCTGGCATCGCACATGTCCATCGCCCTCGACAACGCAGGACTCCATCGCAAGGCCGAGACGCGGACTATCGACCTCGCGAGGCTCCAACGTGCGACGACGGAGCTGGCACAGGCTGCGGGAGTCGACCAGGTGGCGTGGACGGCCGTCGACTCTGCGACCAATGCATCTGAGGCAGCAAAGGGAGCGCTGATCCTCTCGGATGAATCCTCGCCCATCGTCGTGGCACAGCGAGGATTCGAAGATGTCCACATCATTGGGCTGGAGGAGGCCATGGACGCTAGCCGAGGGCCGGCTGCGGCCACCATTGCCGACGGGATCGCTCGGTTCATTGCGTCACGCGAGGAGTTGATTGCGGCGTTCCCCGAAGCGGGCGACGTAGACGCTGTCCTTGGTGACGGCGCCGCCGCATACCTCCCGGTGAGGGGGAGGGCCGGAGTCGTCGGGGTACTGGTTCTCGCGTACCGGAACACGTTCGAGTTCACGGCCGACAAGCGCGAGACCCTGCTGTCTCTTGCCTATCAAGCGGGCGTCGCTCTCGACCGCGCCAAGCTGCTGGCGCACCATCGCCACATCTCGGCCATGCTCCAGGCAGGTCTTCAACCACCGAGGCTTCCCGAGATCAAGGGCATTGCGAGCGAGGCTATGTACCTCCCGGCAGGATCTGCGGACATGGGGGGTGACTGGTACGACCTGTTCGAGGCTGGCGATGGCAGCATCGTTGCCGTGATCGGCGATGTCGTCGGTCACGGAATCCCGGCGGTCGCCGATGCAGCTCGCATGCGCCACGTACTGTCCGGGTACTTGTTCGAGGGTCACGGACCCGGCGAAGCCCTTCGCCTCGCAAACCGGATGCTCTTTGGGCTCATCAAGGAGGAGCGGAGGATGGCGACGGCCGCCATCGTCGTGATCGACCCGGAGCGACACACGGCCGTCACGGCCCGGGCCGGACACCCGCCGGTCATCGTCCGTAAGGACGGCATGGTTTCCCTTCTCGAAGGGCACGCCGATCTGCCGCTTGGCTTCGATGCCGATGCGGATTGGCCCGAAGAGACAGTCGATCTGGTTCCCGACACACTCCTGCTCATGTACACAGACGGGTGGATCGACTATCCCGGCTCAGATGCAGGAGAGCGGCTCGAGTCCCTTCGCGCCATGGTCGCCACGGTTGACTCCGATCCAGCGGTCGTGCTCGAGGTCTTGGAGCAGGGATTCGCCGACCATGACCAGCGCGATGACGCTGCTGCGATGGTCCTCATCGTCGACTGACGAAGGTCACTCTGCTCGGACGTGGCTCATGTCGAGACTTGCCACGTCGCCATCGGCCGTTGACGCGGTGAAGTCGAGGTCGGCCCACACCAGGCATGACCCGCGCACAACTCCCCAGCGGGTGGCGATCGCAGAGACCATCTGGAGGCCGTGTCCATCGGGGGGGAGCCCCTGGAAGCAGTTGCCATAGTCCGTCACGTCGATGTGCACGGAGCGCTCCGTCACTGATGTCACGAGGTCGATGGTTCCACCGGGCGGGCCATGGAGGACACTGTTCGTCACGAGTTCCGTCACCACGATGAGAGCGTCCTCGAACCGCCCTCGCATACGGGATCGCTGCCCTGCCATCTCGTGGCGGGCGGTGCCAGGAGCATCCACACCGGCGTCAAGGGTGATGTGCATGCGGATCCTCTCAAGGTATTGGCGTCACTACGTTGCGACGTCTCCAAGGACTCTTACCCTCGGAGCGGCCGCCTAGACCACCTCACCCGAATGGCTGGTGCGAAACCCCTCGGCATCGACCTGTCCGGGGTCGCCTCGGATCGCATCGCGTAGCTGCTCGATGACCTTGCTGACCAAACGCGAGACATGAACCTGGGAGACGCCGATCTCCTGGGCTATCTCGGACTGGGTGCGCCCCTCGTAGAAGCGCAGATAGAGAATGGTTCGCTCTCGATCCGGGAGGGCCCGCAGGTGCTCGGCGATCGAGGACCGCTCATCGGCCAGATCCAGTGCGGCGTCGAGTGACCCGATCAGGTCGCCGACGACCGAGCCCCCCTCGTCACCGACAGGCTGATCGAGCGACCCGACGCTGAAAGCAGAGCCGGCATCCAGTGCCTCAAGAACGTCTTCTGCCGGCACCGCGAGGTACTCCGAGATCTCGGTGATGGTCGGGACGCGCCCGAGACTCTGTGTGAGGGGATCCACAGCCCGAGACACTTCGAGCCACAGGTTCTGGAGCGACCGGGGGACGCGCAGAGACCAGGCGTGGTCCCGGAAGTGGTGCTTCAGCTCGCCGATGATCGTCCGGCCCGCATACGTTGTGAATTTGACGCCCCGGTCCGGGTCGAAGCGGTTGATCGCGTTGATCAACCCGAACCGCGCGACCTGGATGAGATCGTCCCTATCGACGCTGCGACCGCGAAACCGACTCGCCAAACGCTGGGCGAGGGGGTCGTAGATCTCCACGATCCGACGCCTGGCATCGGCGTCGGCGCGCCTGGAGAAGAGTTCGAGAGCTTCCTGGTCCTGATCCGGCTCAGGCATGGTCACCGAGTGGGACGGGGACAAGGACGGATCCGTCTTCCACCGCGGTGCCAGGGAAGAGGGCATCGACGATGTCGAGGGCGCCGAAGTCATCGATCGCGAAGCTTGCGGACCACGGCGTGAGCTGGACGGTCAGCTGCGAACCCTCGATGGTCGCCACAAGTCTCAGGGTGTCCGCCGATCGACTCTCGACCACGGCGGTGACGAGCTCGGAGGTGGCGAGCTTGAGGTCGTCGACGAGGGCAGCATCATCGGTGACCGTCGCAGCTACTCCTCCGATGAAGATCCTGGCGGTGGCCACGAACTCAGCCGTACATGGGATGACGAGCTCATGAACGAGATTGCGGGAGGTCGGCGACATCGTCTCCCCCTCCTCGCTCAGACGATCAGATGGCACTCGTAGTATATGGAGATGTTCGAGAGTCCCGTGGTCGTGGTCATTCCCGGTGAGCGTGAAGCGTTGCGGGTTCTCCGGTTGGTCGCTATGGACGTCGGTCGCCTCCTCGGGTTCGGTTACGACAAGATCGAGGACGCCCGGCTCGCCGTTCACGAGGCCGCTGCTGTCCTCGTCGAAACAGGCAGCGACAGCATCACCTGCCAGATCACGGCGGAAGGCGGATCCATGGCGATCGCGATGTCCTCCATGCCAGCACCGTCGACGTGGCCACCGCAAGACTGGGAGGACTCCCTCGGTCATCTGGTGCTGAGCCATGTCGCTGAGTCACTGGAGTTGGACTCGAAACCGTCGATCTCGTTCGCCATCACTCCGAGCCGCGGCTGATTGCCTCCTTCGGGTTTGCGCCCGACGTGTGGGGGTATCCGTCCCTCGACCCCAAACAAGAGGAGAGGTCATGGACAGATCGAATCTGAACGAACTGCTGCTGCAGGCGATGGAGACCGAGCTCGGCGGTGAGCAGCTGTACCTGGCTGCCATCGAGAACGCGGTGAACCCCGACGTACGCGAAGAGTGGACAAAGTACCTCGAGGAGACTCGGACCCACCAGGAGGTTCTGACGCGTGTGTTCGCAGCGGCGGGCCTCGATGTGGATGCCGAGTCCCCCGGCCGTGCGTTGGTCCGTGCCAAAGGCGAGGCGCTCGTGTCCATTACCGAGACGGCGCGAACCGCGGGTGATCCCAAGCTGGGCGAACTCGTTGCAGCCGAGTCGATCGTCGAGGCGGAGTCGAAGGATCACCAGAACTGGAAGCTCATTGGGCTGATGGTCGAGCATGTGGACGGCGAGCTCGCCGACGCACTTCGCGAGGCATACGACGAGGTGGCCGAAGAGGAAGCCGAGCACCTCTTCCACACGATGGGTTGGGCACGCGAACTCTGGCTGGAGTTCCTTGGCGTTCCCGCAGTGCTGCCTCCCCCCGAGGAGGAGAAGCACGTCGCCACCCAGATCGGGGCGGCTCGGGCCGAACAGCAGCGCGACGACTACGTCACAGCCTGACCGTTCGCTCCGGCCGAACGAGGGCCTCCCTCCCGACGACCTCCGACCCTGCGGCTCCCGACATACTGGGAGCCGTAGGTCGTAGGGGCTCGGCCGCCATTTGCTACACCGCGAACCGAGTGGAGGAGATGGACGACCGCCTCAGAGGCAGTTGGCCTCCTCGTCGTCCAGCTCGGCCCAGACGACCTTGCCTGATGACTCCGCTCGTACCCCCCAGCGGTCGGCTACCTGCTCGACAACGAGGAGTCCTCGACCCACAGGCGACTTCAGTCCGTGCCGCTTCCGCGTGGGGAGGGTGGAGTTGGCATCTTCAACCTCGAGGCGGATCGTGCCGTCGGAACAGCCAACCCGGACGATGAAAGGTGTCCCTGCATGCATGACGGCGTTGGTCGCCAGCTCAGAGGCGAGCAGCTCGAGTTCGGAGGTGATGAAGGTCGATCGCCCTGCTGTCACGCCACGGACAAAAGAGCGTGCTCGCGCCACTGACGCCGGTTCAGACGGGAGCTTCAGCTCGGCGACTTCCGATGTGCTCTTCAACGCGAGACCCCTTTGCCACGATCCCGGTGTCTCGCCGATGCGTCGGCTCAACCCGTCTTCACGGAGACGATAGACGAGAAGTCCACGATGCCCGGACCTATCGCCCACCGCGGGTCATCCGGAATGGCATCGATGATCACATCGGCGGCAGGAGTTCACGACTCGAGTCCGGTCGATGCCCTGCAAGCGGTCGAGGTGGGGGCGGACTCCGGGTACGTATGGTCGCACAGGCTCGCGGGTAGGGATCACCTGTAACTCATCGGACCCATGAAGGAAGTCGATATGAACAACGAACCGAATGACAATCGAGTGATCATTGAGCGAGAGCATGCCCCGGTAATCGTGGAGAGACGCTCCAGTGTGGCTGCGGTCATCGCAACCCTGTTGCTGGTCGCAGTTATCGCCGTTGCGGTGTGGTTCTTCTTCATCGCTGACTCGGATACCAGGGATGCGATCGTCCCCGATGGCATCGACGTCACGGTCGACAACTGATCCAACGCTGTACGCATCGTGAGGCCGGAGTTCCTCGGCTACAGCTCACTCCTCGACGGTGATGGTTGAAAGCAACCCCGTGATCTCGAGGACTCGCAACACTGCCGAAGGTGGCCGCCGGAGCACAAGGCGGCTGCCTGCGGTGTCGAGACGGTCGTGGGCTGTAACGAGGACGCGCAACCCGCTCGAGTCGAGGAAGGTGACCCCGGTCATGTCGAGCACCACCTCGGCGCCCGCCGCATCCTGCTCAATGGCCGTAATCGCGTCTTCCAACGCATCGATCGAAGCGAGGTCGATTTCACCCATAAGGACGGCAACGGGATGGGTACCGGTGCGATCCACGGTGTAGCTGAGGCCGGTCAAGGTGATCGCGCTCTCCTGTCTCTTGGACGTGGATGGTACCACGACCCACTCCCCCATCAACGTGCGTTATGTGGGAAACGCCCCTGAATACCGGGGATTCCTCTGGCAGGAATCCGGCCGCGACGGCCAGGTGACGCCATGGGTTCGATGATCCCGCCAAGGGTGCATGGGTTCCGGACCGGCAATCGAGTCGCCGGATCTCACCCGAGCAGCAGAGAGGCGGATGTTTATGGCCCCCATCTGCCGGGTAGCCAATGCATGGCAACGAATTGCCATGGGCAACAACCAAGGGAGCCACACATGCAACAGCCCCAAGGGAACACACATGCAACAACCAAGGGAGCACACATGACCGAGTCGACGAAGAGTCAGGTAGTCGCCGAGTCGAGGGAGAGCCAGAACGTGCGCAACGTTCGCGGCGCAGAAGTCGACGTGAGTCCAGTCGTGTCCCGCTTCGGCGGTGCCGATCTGGTCGCGGTTGTCCTCGGCATGTTCGCAGCACTCGGTGTGCTGGTGCTTCTCAGCGCACTCATCACCGCGGGTGCAGCTGGGATCGAGTACCAGCTCAACGCCATCGATCTCGACGGAAGCCTGACGGAGGTCGCGGTTGTGGGGACACTCGTCGCCATAGCTGTCATCTTCGTCTCGTTCGTTGCTGGAGGCTGGGCAGCCGGCCGCATGGCGCGATATGACGGAGCGATGAACGGGCTCGGTTCCGGTCTTCTCTTCGTCCTCGTCGTTGCCGTCTTCGGGGCCCTCGGGGCGTGGGCGGGAAACGAGTACAACGCCTTCGCGAACGTGGACCTGCCCAATTGGTTCGGCCAGTTCACCGCCGAGGACATCACGATGCAAGCGATCATCGCAGGTACCGCGGCCATCGCCGCCTGCCTGTTCGGGGGCTGGCTCGGTGGACTCCTCGGCGACGAGTACCACAAGAAGGCTGACGCCGCACTTGTCCAGGCGACCGTCCACGACGCGTCGTAGAAGAACCACCGAAAGAGAGGTGACCCATGTACATCGGTATCGGAGCGCTCATCCTGATCATCCTGATCCTCATCCTCATCTTCTGAGGACACAGGGATCGCAACAACGACACGAAACATAAGGAGCAACCATGGAACGCAAGACACTCAGTGCAACGACAATAATTGGTGATGACGTCCGCAACACCGCCGGTGAGGACCTCGGTGAGGTCACCGACATCATGCTCGACCTCGAAACAGGCAACATCGCCTACGCCGTGGTCGACATGGGCGGATTCCTGGGCATCGGCGGAAAGCTGTTCGCCGTACCGTGGTCGGCAATGTCCCTCGACACCGACCAGCACGAGTTCGTCGTCGACATCGACAAGACGAGGCTCGAGAACGCACCGGGCTTCGACAAGGACAACTGGCCCGACTTCTCGGACAGGGCGTGGGGCAAGTCTGTGTATGACTACTACCACCAAGCACCGTACTGGAACTAGCCAGAACCGTACCTACCGTCGATCTCCGTTCCGATCACAGTCAATGAGATCGGGGAGCCCGACACGAGGAGGAATGCCCATGAAGTGCGCTCACGACACGTGCACCTGCCTGGTGGATCAGCAAGGCGCCTATTGCAGCGAAGCATGCGGAACGATGGCCGAGGGCAGTGGTGCGATCTGCCCGTGCCGGCACGCCGAGTGCCGAGCAAGTCTCGAGGGCGGATCTGGGCTGTAGACCAACGGCCAACCGGAGGGATGGCGTCGGGCGATATCGCCCGGCGCCATTCCTGTTTGTGGTGACGAGTTCGTCACCACGCCGGATGCTTGATCGGGTGAGCCCACCCTGTCCCTCTGCTTTGCGCTCTGTCGGTGGGGAGGCAACCGACTCTGGTGGTAGGGTTTACCAGCGGTTCTCACACGGGAGTAGTCGTGGCTCGTTCACGGATCGGGAGCGCAGCACTTGCCATGGTCATCGCCTCCATCCTTTCCGGATGCGGCTCCGACCCGGGATCGACCGAAGGCACCTTCGAATCCGCGATGGAGACCTGCGGCGTCGGGGAGAACCCATCCGACGTCAGGATCGACGACGGTACCAGCGAGCTTCGGATCAACAACAAGGGTGATAGCGACAACTCTGGGATCCCCCTGGATGATGTCTGGTGTCTGCTCGAGCAACTCGAAGTCACCGACGAGATTCTGGATCGGATGGTGAACACCAGCGGAAGTGACGGGGAGCAGGAGGGTGCCTGGGGTCCCTACACGGTCACCTGGACCTACTTCCCACCCCGGGGCCTCGACGTCTTCGTCAGACGCTGACAGCCTCGGGATCCGATCAGCAACGCACGCTCCTACGGACCGTGGCTTCTGAGCGCCGCGCTTGGCCAGGCCACCGCGATCAAGGGTTCGTGGTGGCTCAATGGAACGGCATCGAGCAAGGTTCTTGAGTACCGAGCTTCTACACCCGGCGTCCTCGCCAACCGGTGAATGCGCCGATCAGGAGCAGGACGAGGGCGATGATGAGAACCCAACGAAGTGCTTCGAAGAGCAGCCCGATTCCGCCGATGAGCAGGGCGAGGAGCAAGATGAGTAGTGCAATCCACATTTCTCAGCCCTCCCAAACGCTGACCGGGGCGGCCGCCGTGGCCTGATCCCGGCCCGTCGTGTCGTCGGACTCGTAGTGATAGTCGGGGTCACCCCTTCGGCCGATGGGGCCGTTCATGTCTCTACCGTGCCTCACGGCATCCTCCTTTGATGGGCGAAGCATTCCCTACCCACGTCGGAGCCTTCTCAAACGACGGGTTTACCGACCCTGCGCCGTGGGTAACCACCGGGGAGGTGGGGCGGTGCCGCCCCGCTATTCCGATCTTGGAGGAGACCCACACAATGAAACGAACTCGCACAATGAAACGAACATGGACGACTGCATTGCTGGTGCTCACCCTGGCTCTCATGGCTGCGGCGTGCGACACGGGATCGGACGAGGGCACAACCACGACGGCGCCATCCGGTACCACGACGACAGTCGACGGTGAAGAGCTCTCCGCACTGCTCGTCGATGCCAGGGCGCAGGCTCTCAACCTCGCCACCGACATCGAGGCCATGACGGATTCAGCCGACCTCCAACAGGCGTGGGCCGATCTGATGGCCGACCTGGACACCCTTGCAGCAGACGTGGCATCCGGTGACAGCGATGCCCTAAGGCAGAGCCTCGACGAGGTGGGAACGATGATCGACGGCGCCAGCGACGAGGCTGCGGCCAGCGTGCGCCCGGCGTGGGAGGAGTTCCGCACCACGATGGAGGACGTACTCTCCGAGCTGCAGATGTAGCAGGGAGTCTTCCGAAGGGCCTCACCGCGATCGCGGCGAGGCCCTTCTGTTGTATTCCCTGCCCATGGGCAGAGAGGGGATGATG
>DATHUV010000131.1:0-3471 GCA_035461905.1 Acidimicrobiia bacterium
ACGACACCCGAGGACCGCTGTGCGAGGAGAAAGTCGAGGAAGTCCTGTTCATGCACCGTCTCAGCGGTCGACGAGCACACCATCGAGATGTAGCCGTGATGGGCGAGGACGGACTCGATGTGCTGGGCGAGGTGGGGGAAGAAGGGGTTCGTGAGCTCTGGGGTGACGATGCCGATCGCCCCTGAACCGGTGTGCTGACGGTGGATGTCCTCGTATCCGAGGTCTGCAAGGACGTCGAGCACCTTGCGCCTGGTGTTGTTCGCGACACCGGGACGTGCGTTCAGGACGCGGCTGACGGTGGCTTCACTGACGTCGGCGCGCGTTGCGATTTCGGCGAGGCGGGGTCTCATGCTCGTAAGCATGCACCATTGCAAAGACTTTTGCAAGACTTGCAGCAAGGTCTTGCAAGATTCGCGTTCCTGGCATAGACTCGCAGTGTCACCCAACGGGTGGCATACACGATTCCGTGAAAACAGGAGGATCCGACACGATGAAGCGTCGGTACACCGTGTTCGCCGCTGTCGTCGTCGCATTCGCACTGCTCGCCACCGCCTGTGGCGACTCAGGCAGCAGCGAAGAGACGACCACTACGGCCGCACAAGAAACAACCACGACCGAGGCCACCACGACGACCGAGGCCACCACCACGACGACCGAGGCGCTGCCTCCGCTCGTCGTGTGGGCGGATGAGAAGCGTTCCGCCGCACTCTCGGCTGTCGCCCCTGCGTTCACCGAGGCGACGGGCGTCGAGGTCGAGATCGTCCTCGTCGACTTTGGGTCGATCAAGGATGAGGTGATCACCAAGGGCCCCGTCGGAGAGGGACCAGACCTCTTCATCGGTGCACATGACTGGGTAGGCGAGCTCGCCACGAACGGCGCGATCGCTGCCATCGACCTCGGAGCGCGGACCAGCGAGTTCACCTCGACCGGTCTCGACGCACTCAAGTGGGAAGGTCAGCAGTACGGTCTCCCGTATGTGACCGAGGCCGTTGCCCTGTACTACAACACCGACCTCGTTCCCGAGGCCCCCGTCACCCTCGACGACCTGCTCACGGCATGTGATGCGGTCGAGGTCGACAACTGCCTCGGTGTTCCGGGCGGTAACGACGGTGGAGACGCATACCACCACTATCCGTTCATCTCCGTGTTCGGTGGCTACATCTTCGGCTTCGATCCCGCAACCGGGTTCGATGTCTCCGATGTGGGCCTCGCGTCCGACGGCGCCATCCTCGGTGCCGAGCTGCTCGAGGGTCTCATCGACGAGGGCTACGTCGCATCGACGAACTACGACGATGCGAAGAACCTCTTCCTCGAGGGCAAGCAGGCTGCATGGCTGACCGGCCCGTGGGAGCTGGGAACCCTCAACGACCAGAGCACCGTCAACTGGAGCGTCACCAAGCTCCCGACGGTCGATGGCAACACCATGAACCCGTTCGTCGGTGTGCAGGGCTTCTACCTGTCCGAGTACGCATCGAACAAGGCACTGGCGACGGAGTTCCTCCTGAGCTTCGTGGCAACGCCAGAGACGATGCTTGCGCTGTTCGAGGCTGATCCTCGTGGTTCGGCCTACATCGCGACCATCGATGCCGTGTCCGGTGATCCGGTCAACGCCACCTTCGCCCTGTCGGCGGCAGACGGCCAGTTCATGCCGAACGTCCCAGAGATGGGTGCCGTTTGGGGCCCCGTCGGCGACAACTTCCTCGCACTGCGCAATGGAGACATTGCTGCAGCCGCCGCCATGGCGAACATGGAAGAGCAAGTCACGACGGTCATCAACGAGGGCTGACGCCCATGCGTCACGACCCTGATGGTCGTGACGGTCGAGAAAGCGGGGAGGGTTCACGCCCTCCCCGCTTCTCGTTGTGCCGAACGTGGCTGGACCGGCCATGCGTAGAATGCTTCGACCAGTGAGAGTCGAGGCGTCTTGGCGAGAACATTGAGGGATTACGGCCGGGGCTTCTGGCTTCGCCTCCTCGGCCTCGCCGTTCTCGATGCCCTTGCCCTCTACTCGTTCCTAGCCCTCATCTCGGACGAAGGCGCCAACCGCCTCATGGTGGTCCTCCTCGTCGTGGGCATCCTGTTCATCAACTGGGTGTACCTGTGGCCCAACACGCTCGCCCTGCGGTGGGTGACACCGGGACTGATCTTCATGGGGATCTTCGTCGTGATCCCGATCTTCTACACCGTGTACGTGTCGATGACGAACTGGCAGACAGGCAACGTCACATCGAAGGAACAGTCGATCGCCTTCTTCGAGCGCCAGTCCTTCGTCGATCCCGACTCGGCGGGCGAGTTGTTCGACCTGTACGTGTACTCCGACGATGCAGGCGAATTCCGCCTGCTGCTCGTGAACGACGAAGGTGAGTACCTGTTCGGCGACCCGAGGCTGCGGACGGAACCGGCCGTGGAGAATGCCGTCGAGCTCCAGGGAACCTTCACACCCGAGGACACGGTCCCGCCGGAGACCATCGCGGGCTATCGGCTCCTGAGCCAGCGTGAGATCTTCCAGCTCTCGACGCAGGTCGACTTCACGGCCCTGGTCATCGACGTCCCGCAGGGTGAGGTGGTCATCCTCGGCCTGTCCCAGGGGCGCGTCGTGCTCGCGAGCCAGCGGTGGATCTACGACGCCGAGCGTGATGTTCTCTTCGACACGGCTCTGGATCGCGAGTGCTCGCCTGGCGACACGGACGCGACGGTCGGGAACTTCGTCTGCCCGGATGGCGCGGTGCTGACCCCCGGGTGGGTCGCCTTCGTCGGTCTCCGCAACTACGGGAGGGTGTTCACGAACGAGCTCATCCGTGGACCGTTCTCCCAGGTGTTCGTATGGAACTTCGTCTTCGCATTCCTGAGCGTAGGGCTCACGTTCATCCTCGGCCTCCTGCTCGCCCTGACCCTGCACCACGAACGCATGCGTGGTGTTCGGTTCTACCGGTCCGTGTACATCATCCCGTATGCGATCCCTGCATTCCTGTCGATCCTCGTGTGGCGCGGCCTATTCAACGCGTCCTTCGGGACCGTCAACGAGCTCCTCTCGCCCCTGTACGACCTCCTGGGAATGGATCCCATCCGATGGCTGTCCGATCCGACGTGGGCGAAGGTCACGGTGCTCTTCGTCAACCTCTGGCTCGGATTCCCGTACATGTTCCTCCTGGCAACGGGAGCCCTCCAGTCCATACCCGAAGACATCCTCGAAGCCGCACGGACGGACGGGGCGTCGGGCCGCCGGGTATTCGCAAAGGTCACCTTCCCACTCCTCATGGTCTCACTCGCTCCGCTGCTGATCGGGTCGTTCGCGTTCAACTTCAACAACTTCAACCTGATCTACCTACTCCCAGGCGGTGGCCCTCCGGTGCTGGGTGCGGAGGTGCCCGTCGGGCACACCGACATCCTGATCTCCTTCACCTTCAACCTTGCCTCCGCATCTGGTCGAGGGAATCAGTTCGGCCTCGCCGCAGCGGTCACGATGATCAT
>DATHUV010000132.1:0-1789 GCA_035461905.1 Acidimicrobiia bacterium
TGCCTGACCGGCGTGCCTGGAAGCGGAATGGTGCCCACGATCGAGCCCGCCGGGAGCGTGCTCGGGACCTCTGCGACCTCACCGTACAGACCGACGCGGAAGACGGCTTCGACGGCCTCGCTCGTTGACGGGGCGAGCGGCGGAACGGTCGCGAACGGTGTCTGGCGGTACACGTCGGTACCCGGAGGGTCTTCAGGGAAGTCGAGTGCTGGTTGCCCTGCGAGGGCGTACTGCATGAACTGTCTCCAGATCGGGGCCGGCAGCGTGCTGCCGAACGCCCGCCGGTAATACTGCTCAGCGCCTTCGAGGTCGTTCCACACCGTGAAGTCCTCGAGTGGGTCCTGACGATCCGCGTAGCCGACCCACACGCTCGTCGTGAGCTGGGGCACGAATCCCACGTACCACACATCCCTGTAGTTGGTTGCAGTGCCTGTCTTTCCTGCCTGCGGTCTCCCGATGTCGGCCCGTCGCCCGGTTCCGCTCGTCACCACCTTTTCCATGGCGCCGACCACCGATGCCGCGATCTGGGATGAGAGGACCTCTCGGGGCTCGTGCTCGTGTTCGTAGAGAACGGTTCCGTCGCGGTCGACGATGCGTTCGATCAGGTAGGGCTCGACCCTGGTGCCGAAGTTCGCAAGGGTCGAATAGGCAGCGGCCATCTCGAGCGGGGATACACCCTGGGCACCGAGGGTGATCGACAGGTACGGCTCGAGTTGTGACCGGATGCCGAGTCGGTTCGCCATTTCGACGACGACCTCCGGGCCGATGTCGTTGATCAGTCGCGCGTAGACGGTGTTCGTGGAGTTGAAGGTCGCTGACTCGAGTGTGCGGAGGGCCTTGCCTGACGATCCACCTGCATTGTTCACGGTCCACGTTGCCCCATCAGGTGGGCACGGCGTCGCGCAATCGATCACTGCAGGGCTCGAGTCGTCCCAGTAGGAGCCGAGGGTGACAGGGTTTCCGTCACGATCACCGGACTCGAGGGCGGCCGCGAGGGTGAACGGCTTGAATGCCGAGCCCGGCTGGCGAGCCCCCTGGCCTGCGAGGTCGTATGGGCGCTGGCCTGCTTCGATGTCGTCCCCGTACTCGACACCCGAGGCGAGGACCCTGATTGCGCCCGTTCGGTTCTCGACGGTCGCGATCGCTCCTGTCGGTCCGTCGGAGCCCGGTCGGAACCACGCACGGAGGATGCGATTCGCCTCTTCCTGGAGGGCGTTGTCGAGGGTGATCTCGATCGTCAGGCCGCCGCCACCCTCGCAGGATGTGTCCGCGGCGGGGCACCCGAAGATCGCGATCTTGCGCTCCTCCCTGGAATCGCCGAGTACGGAGAACTCCACCGACTCGATGAGCTGGCGACGAACGGCGATCATCACCTGGGGTGCCGTCGTCTCGAAGCGTCGCTGCTCGATGACCCCCAGCGGCTGGGCCTTGGCGGTCCGGCCATCCGCCGGAAGGATGAAGCCGTTCGCGACCATGCGGTCGATCGTACGGTTCCTGGCGGCGAGGGCGTTCTGTGCGTTGAATCTGGGGTGGTAGAACGTCGGATTCCGGATCGGCACCGGAAGGAGCGCCGCTTCGGCGATCGTCAGCTGGTCGAGCTCCTTTCCGAAGTACTCGAGGGAGGCTGCCCGGATTCCATACGCGTTCGATCCGAAGAACACCGAGTTGGCCCAGAACTCGAGGATCTGGTCCTTGGTGTAGCGCCGCTCCACTTCGGCTGCCACGATCGCCTCACAGACCTTTCGTTCGATCGTCACATCGGAGGTGAGGAAGTTCTGCTTGACGACCT